>NZ_DASURI010000222.1:0-10479 GCF_036280135.1 Longimicrobium sp. | reverse complement strand
CTTGCTGGGTTACTTGCCTGGGTTACTTGCCTGGGTTACTTGCTGGGTTACTTGCTGGGTTACTTGCTGGGTTACTTGCTGGGTTACTTGCTGGGTTACTTGCTGGGTTACTTGCCTGGGTTACTTGCTGGGTTACTTGCTGGGTTACTTGCCTGGGTTACTTGCCTGGGTTACTTGCTGGGTTACTTGCTGGGTTACTTGCCTGGGTTACTTGCTGGGTTACTTGCTGGGTTACTTGCTGGGTTACTTGCTGGGTTGCTTGCTGGGCGGACGATTCACCGCGTCTTCGCCAGGAGCGCACGGCCGAGCTCCGTCGCCTGGTACCGCTGGTTCGGGGCATGCAGGCTGCCGGGGATGGTCGGCGCGACGAGCCCGGCTTCGATAAGCGGATAGAGGTATACGCGGCGGAAATTGTTCGCGTCACGAAGACCCAGCTGGGCCTGCAGGTTACTGCGCGACTGCGGGGTCGCCGTGGCGCGCAGGACCACCCAGCGGCGCGGCTCGGCGTGCAGCACCTCCGGCGCGTCGTCCAGGCTTTCGCCCAGCAGCGATTCCTGCTCGCGGGGCGGCAGCGCCAGGGGGTGGATGGGCAGGATGGTCGTGAAGTAGGTACGCTCCGCATCCGTTTCGAAGCGAGGCGGGGGCGAGCCGTTGTCGCGCATCGCCTTGAAGATGCTCGGCACACCGGTCCCGCGTCCCTCCGTCAGGCGCAGCTCCTTGAGGAACTCGCCGATGCGCCGGTTGCGATAGCGTCGTGCCACCACGCCGCCCTGGTTCAGGTCGTCCATGCGGATGGAGATGTCCGGCCCCGGATAGCTGGTGATGGACAGCTCGTTGGGCGTGACCTGCACCTCGATGGGCTCCCGCACGTCGTAGCCGCGGTGATAGACGGAGTTCGCCATCGCCTCTTCCACGGCCACGTAGGGAAAGGTGACGAACCGGTCCGCCTCTGCCCGGCTGGCGCGCTTGATCACACGTTCGGCGATGAACGTGGCATGGATGTACGCCAGCGCGTCGCGCAGCTGCCGCCCCAGCGGCCCGGCGAACTGCTTTTCGCGGATCTCCCCCGACCGGCCCTCGGGAAAGTGCACAACGTCGATCTGCACCTGCGGAAGAAAGCGGCGGGGCTCTTCCGTGAAGAACAGCAGCCCCACGTTGCGCGGGTGCAGGTTCTCCGCTGGCCCGTCGGCAATCTGCATGGCGGCGCAGAGCTGCCCAAAGTTCATCGCGCCGGAATCCTCGAACAATCCGCTTTTCACCTCCTGCAGGTGCGCCTGGATCAGGCGAAGCGACAGGTCCGAGATTTCCGCATCGTGCCGAATGCGATCATCGAACGGCACGTTGGCCGTCAGTTGGAGCAGCTCGCTTTCCAGCACGCCCTTCGCCTGCAGGGTGGAGGAGCCGCAACGCACGAAGTAAGCGTGGCTCTTTTCTCCCCTGGCGAGGGAGATCGGGGCCTTGTAGGGCCGGTTCTGTCCTCCGGGCGCCCAGAGCACAAGGACGTGCCTGCCGTCCAGCACGTACGGCTCCACGACCGGGTGATATGCCGGCGTGATGCGGTTGGCGACGTTCAGGATCTCCTTCTGGATGCGGTCCAGCTGGCTGGCTCGCAGTCCGGCGGCCGGGAGCACCGGCCGCCCGTCCTGTTCCGCCACGCCGATGACCAGGTATCCGCCGCCCCAATTGTGCAGGTCGTTCGCGAATGCGCAGAGTGTGTGGAGCGCCGCTTCCGGGTTCCATCCCGCCTTGAACTCCAGCCGCTCCCACTCCACGACGGTGCCCGTGAAGAGGTCCGGAATGTGGATCGGCAACGCCATGGCGCGATATACCTGCGTTCAGGGGGATGCGTCAGGAACACACTCAGACAGAGCGCGCCCAAACAGTACATGATGAACACGAAAAGCGGAAGTGGCTGGCGTGAACAAACGGAAGGCTCGGTCGATCATCACACGGGCAGGTGTGCTGGGCCCCCAGCAAGGCAGCCCACCAGTACCCCACCAGTAGCCCACCAGGCAGCCCCACCAGTACCCAGCAAGTAAGCCCACCAGCAACCCAGCAAGCACCCCACCAGCACCCAGCGAGTAAGCCCACCAGTAATCCACCAAGTAGCCCACCAGTACCCAGCAAGTAAGCCCACCAGTACCCAGCGAGTAAGCCCACCAGTAATCCACCAAGTAGCCCGCCAGCACCCAGCAAGTAAGCCCACCAGTAATCCACCAAGTAGCCCGCCAGCGCCCAGCAAGTAAGCCCCACCAGCAACCCAGCAAGCAACCCACCAGCACCCAGCGAGTAAGCCCACCAGCAATCCACCAAGTAGCCCGCTAGCACCCAGCAAGTAAGCCCACCAGTAGCCAGACAGGCAACGTTCCAAAACGAAAAAGGCGTCCCGCGGGACGCCTCCATCTGCCAAACTCGCCGTCTCCATCAAACCGCAGCTGCAGGCTGTCCCCTGTAACCTGTCCCCTGTAACCCGCAGTTCAATCAGTTGGAAACCGGCGGCGCCTCGAACGGGCCCGGCAGCACGAAGGGCTCCACGAACCCCGGCGCCCGCAGCACGAACCCGCTGCGCGCCTCGCCCACCACCATCCAGCGCACGGGCGACGCGCCGCGGTGGATGGCCGGCTCCACCTGCGCCCGCAGCCGGCCGATGGGCTCGGGTCCGCCGGCGGAGAACGACGCGCGCAGCACGTCGTAATCCACCACGGACCCGCCGGCCTCCGTAGACTGCGCGCCCGGCACCTCGCGCACGAAGACGATGTGGTCCGTAAACGGGATCACCCGCGGCGCCACGCCGGGCCCCAGCGAGCGGGTGCCGCCGGAGCGCAGGTCCCGCACGCGCACCTCGCGCCCCGACTCGTAGACGATGATCTGCCGGCCCGGGTCAAAGAAGGCCGGCACCACCTCGTCCACCACCTCCACGTCCTGCGCCAGCGGCACCAGCGACTGCGCGTTGGGCAGCTCCACCCAGAGCCCGCCCACCTCCAGCCGCGCGGCCGAGTCCGCCCAGGTGGGATGAAAGACGATCTGCGGCGCGCCTTCGCGGCCCGACGTGCGCAGGTCGCCGCGCGCGTCGCGGACGAGGGGCGCCCCGCGGGCCTCCAGCACCTCCAGCAGCTGCCGCGCGATGGTGCGCACCTGCGCGTCGCCCTCGCGGGCCAGCAGGGTGCGGACGAGGGGCGCGTCCTCCACGTCCAGCCGCTGCAGCACGTTCAACCGCACGATGGACGAGCGATCCGTGACAGCGGCCCGCAGGGCCTCGCGCGCGCCGGCGCTGTCCGCCGCGAAACGCTGCAGCACGCGCACGGCCTGCGCCCGCAGCACGTCCGAGGAGCTGGTGGTGAGCTGGCGGCGCAGCAGGTCCACCGTGCCGGGCACCAGCCGGTCGGCCAGCAGCACGGCGGCGTTGGCGCGGACGTGGTCGTCCGCGTTCTCGTTCTGCACCAGCGCCGTAAGCACCGTGTCCAGCTGCGGCCCCAGCCCCTCCAGGCGCGCCCGCTCGCGGTAGTACGCCGGCGACGGCTCCTCCACGTTCAGGATGCGGACCACCTCGTTCACCAGCAGCGCGTTGCCAAAGCGCGGCACCGGGTCCCGCCCGCCGAACACGCACCCCCCCAGCACGCCCAGCCCGGCAAGCGCGAGGGCGCTCCGGGCCATGCGGCGGACGGGAAAGGGGCGACAGAAGGGCATGGACGGTTCTACGGGTCGGTTGACGGTGGCGCGGCGGTCAGGCGCCGGGCGTGAGCGAGCCCAGCACCCGCGGCCCGGCGGCGCCCGTGGCGCTCGGCAGGTTGGCGGGAATGCCGCGCAGGTGCGCCCAGGCCAGCACCGCGAAGGCCACCGCCTCCTTTGCATCCGGATCAACGTCCAGGGCATCCCCGTCGAGGACAGGGACGGGGTCCAGCAGGGCGCGGATGCGGCCGGCCAGCACGGGGTTGCGCGATCCGCCGCCCGTGAGCACCACCTCGTCCACGCCGCGGGGCAGCACCCAGCGGTGGTACGCGTCGGCCACCGTGCGGGCCGTGAGCTCCGTGAGCGTGGCGACCAGGTCCATCCAGTCCTGGTCGCCCTCCGGCTCCAGCACCTCCACCAGCCGCTCCACGAACGGCCGGCCGAACTCCTCGCGTCCGGTGGACTTGGGCGGCGGGGCGTCGAAGTACGGGTGGCGGAGCAGGTCCTCCAGCAGCGCCGCGTCCACGCGTCCGCGGGCGGCCAGCCGGCCGTCGCGGTCGTAGCGGTGGCGCCCGCCCGTGGCGATCTCCACCGCCGCGTCGATCAGCGCGTTGGCCGGCCCCGTGTCGAACGCCCACACGGGCTCGGCGCTGCCCCGCGGCGGCACGCGCGTGACGTTGCCGATGCCGCCCAGGTTCTGCAGGGCGCGGGTGCGGTCCGGCACGGAGAACAGGATCTGGTCCGTCCACGGCACCAGCGGCGCGCCCTGCCCGCCCGCCGCCACGTCGCGCGTGCGAAAGTCGCTCACGACGGGGCGCCCCGTGCGCTCGGCGATGGTGGACGCGTCACCCAGCTGGAGGGTGGCGCCGCGGCGGCCCCCGGACGGCGGGCGGTGCCACACCGTCTGCCCGTGCGAGCCGATGGCGTCCACCGTGGCGATGTCGATCCCCGCCCCCGCGCAGACGGCCAGCGCGCCCGCCGCAAGCCACTCGCCCAGGTCCGCGTGCAGGCCGCAGAGCGCCTCGGCGGACCCCGCGACGATGGCGTCGTGGCTCATCCGCCGCTGCTCGTCCGTGTAGGGGAGCGTCAGCGAGTGCAGCACCTGGATGCGGATGTCGTCCGGCCCGGTCCCGTCCACCTCCACCAGCGCCGCGTCGATCCCGTCCAGCGACGTGCCGGACATCAGCCCGATGACCCTCACGCGGACGGCCCTCCGCGGGCGGCCTGCCGGACGGCGTCCAGCAGCATGCCGTCCATCCGGGCGGCGCCCTGGAACAGCTGGTACGCCGTGGCGCCGGCGTACGGCCCGCCGCGCACCGTCCAGTCCCACACGTTCAGGCCGCGGCGCTGCACCATCACGAAGCTGCGAAAGCGCAGGCGGGCGTAGCGGGCCACGAGCTCCTGCGGATCGTCCTCCATCCCTTCCACGCCCACGCCGTCGCGCGCCTCGCGGTCCTCCACGATGGCCTCCAGCATGTCCTGCAGCACCATCTCCGCCATGACGCCCCTGTGCAGGGCCTCGGTCACACCGGGATGCCCGGCCGGCGCGTCCTCCACGGCCACGCGCAGGGCGCGGGGCGCGATCTCCACCCGCACGAGCAGGTCTTCCCACTCCACCTCGGACGGCGGGCGCGCGGGGAGCGTGCGCGGATCCACGAGAAGCATCAGCCCCCCACCCCGCGCAGCACATCGCCCAGGCGGCCGCCGCTGCGCGCCAGCTCCTCCGCGGCCTTTTCGCGGTCCGCGCCCGTCCAGTGCATCACCATCGCCGTCTTGAGGCTCCCCTCGGCCCGGGCCAGCAGGGCGCGGGCGTCGTCGCGCTCCAGGTCCAGCGTCTCCATGAGGATGCGCTCGCTGCGGTCGCGCAGCTTCTGGTTGGTGGCGCGCAGGTCCACCATCAGGTTGCCGTACACCTTGCCCAGGCGGATCATGGCGCCCGTGGTGATCATGTTGAGCACCATCTTGGTGGCCGTGCCCGCCTTCATCCGCGTGGAGCCCGTGACCACCTCGGGGCCCACGAGCGGCGCGATCACCACGTCGTACACCTGCAGCATCCACTCCTCCGGGTGGGTGCAGAGCAGGAAGCCCGCCCTGGCGCCGCGCTGCTTGGCCCGCGTGAGGGCCCCGTGCACGTAGGGCGTGGTGCCCGACGCCGCGATGCCGAAGACGAAGTCGTCGGGGCCGATCTCCAGGCGGTCCATCTCCGCCCCGCCCGTCTCGCGGACGTCCTCGGCGCCCTCCACGGGGTTCACGAGGGCCGTCATGCCGCCAGCGATGATGCCCTGCACCATCCGGGGATCGGTGCCGTAGGTGGGCGGCATCTCCGACGCGTCCAGCACGCCCAGCCGGCCGCTGGTGCCCGCGCCCACGTACACCAGGCGGCCCCCGGCGCGAAAGGCGTCCTCCGCCAGCTCGATCGCCCGGGCAATGCAGTCCAGCTGCGTGGCCACGGCGGGCGCCACGCGCTGGTCTTCGCGGTTGATGATGCGCGCGATCTCCAGGGCCGACAGTCGGTCGATCTCCGTGGAGGCGGGATTGCGCTGCTCGGTAAGCCGGGGGTCCAGCGGCGGCCTGGAAGTCATTCGGTGCAAGTGCGGGAGACGGCGCGCGCGGGCCGCACGCCAACGTGCGCGGTCCCGCCGGGCGACGCAAGACTTCCGCACGCTTCGGGCCGGGGCGACCGCACACATCCGTTGAGCTTTGCGAGGGAACGTACGGCTTCGCGGCCCGCGTGAACAGCCCCCCTGCTACGTGACTGAGACGAAACGACACGCGTCCGGCATCCGCGGCCGCGCCGTCGAGCCGCCGGACGCCGGGGCGCTCAGCGGTGGATCACCCGGATGCGGACCCAGAAGAACCCGGCATTGTCCAGCAGGAACAGGTTGTCGGGATACGCCGATCCGGTGCGCTTTCCCCTTCCGTTCCACACGTCGTTGATGGCGAGCCACAGATCGCCCGTCTTTTTCGTGGGCCGGGTGCCGCCCGCGGATTCCAGGGTGCGTCCGATGCCAAATACCTGCACGGCATTCCGCGCGTCCGGGTCCTCGGCCTTGGGGAGGATGATCCCGACCAGCTGTCCGTACGGAAGCGGCGGCGCCAGCTTGTTGCGCGTCCGTCCCCGCACGGACCGGTCGGCCGTGATCTCGTCGCCGTCCGGGCCCACCCAGGGCTGGCGTGGACGGATGCGCTCGTATTCTTCCGTGGTGTAGAACGCCTCCGGGGTGACGAGCGAGTCCCTGCGCAGGCTGTCGGCGTACGCCCGCGCGCGGGGGTCCGTACAGGAACGGCCCTCCGCGGGCGCGGGGACGCAGGTGACGGACGCCTCGACCTGCCTGCGCGTCGCCACGCTCTCGTTGACCCGGTAGATGCTCAGGTTGACCTGGCCCGATGCCCAGAACTCGACCTCGTCGTCCGCCTTGATCTCGATGTCCGTGTCCTGCCAGCCCACCTGGGGAGAGACGGCGATGAAGTACTCCGTCCCGTTGGGAAGCTGCCGCTCCAGCTTGACCGACATCCCGCCCGACGACATGGAGATCTCCGTGGGCCGCAGCTGAAAGCGGGAAAACGCGGTCACGATGGCGGCCAACGCGACGCAGGCCAGGACAAGCGTCACGAAGGCCTTGACGATGTACTCCCGTACGGGCACCGTCAGCCACGTGCTCGAGCCTCCTGAACCGGATCCAGTGTCGCTCATTTTCCACCTGCGGATTTTGGGAGGATGGATCTGAACGCGGGAGGGGTCGGCGGATCGCCGACAAAGGCAGGCAGAACCAAGTAGAGGCGGATTCGGCGCGCGCGCAAGACCGTCGCTGCGTCCCCCGCGCGGCGCCGACGGTCCGCCCGGTTCCGTCATTCGCCGCGAAGGAAATGCTTGCCCGCCCCCGGGATGGATCATATGTTTCCATCGCTGCCCCGACAAAGCACCCCGCCGATCCGCATTCCTCCCCATGACCACCTGCCGCGACTGCTCCCGGCCCACGCCGGCCAGCGCCCGTTCGTGCCCGCACTGCGGCATCCTGAACCCCGTCGTCCAGTGGGTCGCGTACCCGGACGGATCGCATCACACGGCCCGCGTGGCGCCCGATCCCGCGGCGGCCGCCGCGGCGCTCTCCGGCAAGCCCGCGCCGCGGCCGGCAATGCCCGCCCCCGCCCGGCCGTCCGCGCCCCGCACGCCGACGCCGACCCCCGCGTCTGCATCCGCGGGGGCCTCCGCGCCGTTCGGGGCCTCGGCGGGAATCGGAGCGTCCGCGCCGTATGAGACATCGACGAGCAGCGGATCGTCCGCGCCCTACGGCGGTTCCGCGCCGGCCGAGACGCACGCGCCGTATGGAGGCTCGTCCGGCGCGTCCGCGGCATCGGACCCGTTTGCCCTCTTCGCGTCGGGCGGGGCGGCCGCGCTGCCGCTGGCCGCCGCGCCCGTGGAGGACTTTGCGGCGGAGATCGAGGCCATCAACCGGTGCTCCACCGCCTTCTTCTGGCTGGCCGGGCTGAACGCGGCGCTGGGGCTGCTGTTTCGCGAGGTGGGCGGCGACGGGCTGCTGGTGGACGCGGGGATCATGGCCGCGCTGAGCTTTGCCCTGCGCCGGTTCCGCAGCCGGGTGGCCGCCGGGCTGCTGGTGCTGTACGCCGGCTTTACCGTCTACACCAAGGTGACGGCCCTGCTGGCGGGCGCGGGCGCCGTGGGCTGGATCTGGATGTGGGTGCTGATCACGGGCATGGCCGTCAAGGCGACCCTGGCCACCGTCAAGCTGAACGAGCAGAAGGCGGCCGGCGCGCTGGCCTGATCCCGCGTCCGGTGGAAGGAGGGGCCCGGCGGCACGCGCGTGTGCCGCCGGGCCCGTTTTCGTCGCGCCCGCCCGCCGGGCGTTCGGCCGGGTTGCCGCGACGGGCGCACGCAGTCACTTTGCTTGGGACGCACCGTTCGTGAACGCACCCCCGATCCACGGCTGAACACGGAATGACAAGGCTCCGCGCGCTCTCGCTGCTGCTGCTGGCCGCCCTGGCGCCCGCCGCCGCCTGCGGCCCCACCGGCGCCGTCCGCGCCCACGCGGCGCAGGCCGACACGGTCACCTTTCCGCTGGAGTGGGACTTTCCCCGCGGCGCCATCGCCCCCGTGACCGCCTCGCGCGGCATGGTGGTGACGACGGACCGCGTGGCGTCCGAGGTGGGCGCCGAGATCCTGCGCCGCAACGGCAACGCGGTGGATGCCGCCGTGGCCACCCACTTTGCCCTGGCCGTGGTGAACCCCGAGGCGGGCAACATCGGCGGGGGCGGGTTCCTGGTGGTGCGCATGGCGGACGGCACGACGGCGTCGCTGGACTTTCGCGAGATGGCGCCCATGGCCGCGTCGGCCGACATGTTCCTGGACAGCGCCGGCAACGTGAGCGACACGCTGTCCCTGCAGGGGCACCTGGCGTCGGGCGTTCCCGGCTCCGTGGCGGGGATGTGGGAGGCGCACAAGCGCTTTGGCTCGCTGCCCTGGGCGGACCTGCTGCAGCCCGCCATCGCCCTGGCGGAGGGGATCGTGGTGCACGAGCGGCTGGCGCTCTCGCTGCGGGCGTACGAGGAGCGGCTGGCACGCTATCCGGCCACGGCGCGCATCTTTCTCCCCAACGGCCGCCCCCCGCGCGTGGGCGAGCGGCTGGTGCAGGCGGATTTGGCGGAGACGCTGCGCCGCATCGCCGAGGGCGGGATGGACGGCTTTTACCGCGGCCGCACGGCGGAGCTGGTGGAAGCGGAGATGCGCCGCGGCGGCGGGATCATGACGGCGGACGACATGGGCCGCTACCGCGCCGTGTGGCGTGACCCGCTGCGCTTTGGCTACCGCGGGCACGAGGTGATCTCCATGCCCCCCCCGTCGTCCGGCGGGGTGACGATGGCGGCCATGCTCAAGATCCTGGAGGGGTACGACCTGCGGTCGCTGGGCTACCTGTCGCCGGAGCACGCGCACCTCTTTACCGAGGCCGCGCGCCGCGCCTACGCCGACCGCAACGCCTACCTGGCCGATCCCGACTTCGTCCCGCAGCCCACGGAGCGGATGATCAGCGACGCGTACGCGGCCGAGCGGCGGCGCACCATCGACCGCAACCGCGCCACGCCGTCCGCGCAGGTCAATCCCGGCCTGGGCCAGGTGCCCGGCGAGGGGGAGAACACCACGCACTACTCCATCGTGGACGCGCGCGGCAACGCCGTGGCCGTGACCACCACCATCAACTCGCTGTACGGCAGCCTGGTGACGGTGGACGGCGCCGGCTTCCTGCTGAACAACGAGATGGACGACTTCACGGCCAAGCCGGGCGTGCCCAACCAGTTTGGCCTGGTGCAGGGCGCGGCCAACGCCGTGCAGCCGGGCAAGCGGATGCTGAGCGCCATGACGCCCACGATCGTCCTGGACCCCAGCGGCCGCGTGCTGCTGGTAACGGGCACGCCGGGCGGATCGACCATCATCACGTCCATCGCGCAGATCGTGAGCAACGTGGTGGATTTCCGCATGGACGTGGCGACGGCCACCAGCGCTCCGCGCCTGCACCACCAGCACCTGCCCGACACGCTGCGCTACGAGCGCGATGGCCTGACGGCGGCCACGGAGGCGCGGCTGCGGGCCATGGGGCACGCCCTGGCGGAGCGCGGCGGCTATCAGGGCGACGTGCAGAGCATTGTGATCCTCCCCGGCGGCTACCAGTCCGCCGTCGCCGACCCCCGCCGCGGCGGCGCCGCCGTCGGGGTGGGGGAGGTGAGGCGGGTCGTGCAGTAGGGGCCCTCACCCGCTCGCTGTCGCTCGCACCCTCTCCCGCAAACTGCGCGGGAGAG
>NZ_DASURI010000221.1:0-3196 GCF_036280135.1 Longimicrobium sp. | reverse complement strand
GGGGCGGGCGGATCTGCATCCCCGGATCCGGCCGGTCCCTCAAATCAGCGGATCCGTTTCGGCCGACCGAGATCAGCCGATCACGATCAACCGAAGTCAGCGGATGGAGATCAGCTGACGGGCACCGGCTCGGCCATGGGGACGAGGGGCCGGGCCATGCAGACGGCGGATGCGGGGCAGATGCCGCGGAACTCCTCCGTGGCGCGGATGGCGTCCGGCACCGCGTCCCGCTCGGCGGATTGGTAGCCGCGGCGGGCGAAGAAGCCTTCCGCCGTCGTCGTCAGCAGGTAAAGCGTGCGGATGCCGGATTCGCGGGCCCGTGCCTCGAGCGCGTCCACGAGCCGCGATGCCCATCCCCCGCCCCGCCGGTCCGCCGCGACGGCGAGGGAGCGCAGGAGCGCCGCGTCCCCGCGCGCTTCCATCCCCACGACGCCCACGACCGTGTCCCCGTCACGCGCGACGAGAAAGTGCGCCAGGTGCTCGGGCGTGAGGTCCGCGTGCGGCAGCGCTGTCTCGTCCAGCAGGCGGACGATGGCGTGGAAATCGGATTCCTGGGCGGGCTGGATGCTCATCGGAAAAGGATCGTCGGCCTGCGATGTTCTCTGAACCGGGAATTGCGCACGGCGCGGGCACCAGGGCGGCGATGCGCGTCCCGGCGCGGAAGCCCCGGCCAGCGGCCTGGAGATCCGCGACGCGGAGGCCCATGCCAAAGGCGCGGAGCCCCAGACTGAGCGGGTAAACCCGCCGCTGGGAGGGCGATAAGCCCTGTCTCGCGCCGACGCGCTCTGCGAACAGGGCTTCAACTGCCAATACGGGACGGACCCGGCAACGCGCGATCACCTCGCGATCCCGGAATTTTACCGGCTCCAACGCCGTTCCGGTGCACATCGGCCGGCCCTCTCTGGGGCAGTCCGCGCAGGCGGACTTCGCGATTTTCCAGCGGCGATTTCAATCGCTCGGCGTGGGCTCGGCGTCCGCTCTCACCTGCCGATCCGCCGGTCCGATCCGCTGCGTCACCGTCCGCCGGTCCGCGTCAATCGACCCGCTGATCCTGATCTACCGACAGCGCGAGTGGCCGATCCGCCGCATCCGCCGCATCTGCCGATCGGCTACATCGCCCGATCCACCGATCCGCATCACCGCAACGGACGAGGGCCAGGCATCCGCCGCGGGAGCCGGCCCTCGTGCATCCTCGTACCTTCGTACCCCGTACCTTCGTACCGAAGTCCTACCAGCGGGCGGGGTTGCCGCGCACGTCGATGTGGATGAACGGGCCGTGCGCGCCGTTGTCGCGGTAGATGCCCGCGCCGCCGGTGAGCTCCGGGAAGCGGCGCTCCACGCGGTCCACGGCGCGCAGCATGACCCGCGCGTCCTCCGTGTCGCGGCGGCCGTCGCCGTTCAGGTCGTCCATGTAGCCGTCCTGGTCGTTGTCGATCCACACGTCGCTGGCGTCGCCGTACGTGTGGCGGCTGAGCAGCGCCCGGCCGCCCTCGCCCACGCCCTGGATGTTGTACGCCGGCGTGCGGAACCCGCTCATCACCGCCACGTGCTCCGCGCGGATGCCCATGGCGTTGAGCTCCTGGATCACCAGCTCCAGCTTGTCGATCAGCCGCAGGTCCAGCGCCAGGTACTTGGGCCACACGCTGAACTGGTCCTTGGTGAGGAAGTTGCGCAGGCGAAAGTGCTCGCTGACGAACAGGTCCTGGTTCTCGGGCGTGACCTCGATAAAGCCGGCGGGGGGCGCGTACGACGCGCCGCGGGGGGCCGTCTCGGTGGGGTAGGTGCCGATGCGGTAGCCGTTGAGGTACCCGCCGCGCTTCTCGGCGAACGGCACCCGGGTGATGACGGACAGGTTCTCCAGCGACTGCGCCCAGTCGCTCCCCCGCAGGTTGAGCCGCCAGATGCCCGCCGAGCCCGGGGCGAACAGCCCGTGCGCCAGCTGGCCCTCGCCCGTCAGCAGCCGCATCTGCGTGCCCGAGACGGGCTCCCAGCGGTAGGCCACGTCCAGCGGGCTGGCCGCCTGCACCCACTCCAGGGGCAGCTGCACCGTCTGGCTGGGGTCGGCCACCACCACGCGCAGGCGCCCGCTCAGGCCGAACACCCGGCTGGCCACGCGCACCACGGCGTCGCTCCCGTGCTCCACCACGGCGCCCGGCGAGCCCGACGACGACGACCAGGTGAGCGGCGAAAGGGCCTTGCTGGGCGCGTACATGCCCAGGGTGGTGCCCGCGAGCGCGAGCGCGGCGACGGAAAGGGCGGTGTTGCGGCGGCGGCGTGGATGCATGAGTACTCCTGTGCGAGTCCTGCGTAGCCTGCGGACTGCGGGTTTGAGCCGGGTTCGGCGAGGGACGGACCCGGTGCGATGGATTGTGTTTCGGGATGGTGCTCGTGCGGACCGGGACCGGCGCGGTGGCCGGCGCGCAGATGCGCGGAAGTCGGTCCGGCAGGGCCGCGCGCCGGGACGGCGCGGGCGGTTGGAGCGGCCGAAAACGTTTCCTGGCGCCAAAACGCACGAGAACGGGCCGGGGGTGGCGAAACCCTCCGGGCGCGCTCTAGCTTGCGGTGCGTTTCAACGGGATCGGGGCCAAGATATGCACGCCGTCACGGCCTTGTCAATCCAAACGTCCGACCGACCTCTCTGCAACATGCCTGACACGACGCAGCCGCGCGTTTGCCTGGTGATCCTGGACGGCTGGGGCCTGCGCGATCCGGCCCCCGACAACGCCGTTACCGAGGCCGACAATCCCACCTGGAAGCACCTGTGGGAAGGGGGCGACCATCCCCGCGCCCGGCTGACAACGCACGGGCCCGCCGTGGGGCTTCCCGAGGGGCAGATGGGCAACTCCGAGGTGGGCCACATGAACCTGGGCGCCGGCCGCGTGGTCATGCAGTCGCTGCAGCGCATCACCAGCGCCATCCAGTCCGGCGAGTTCGCCCGCAACGACGTCTTCCTGGACCTGCTGCGGACGGTCAAGGAGCGTGGGACGACGCTGCACCTGATGGGGCTCATCGGCCCCGGCGGCGTGCACGCGGTGGACGACCACCTGCTGGCCCTCGTGGAGCTGGCCCAGACGCAGGCCATCCCCCACGTGCGCGTGCACATGTTCCTGGACGGGCGCGACACGCCGCCCCAGTCCGCCCGCGAGTACCTCACGGAGCTGTTCGGCCGGTGCGGGGGCGGCGATGGCTGCAGGGT
>NZ_DASURI010000220.1:0-2374 GCF_036280135.1 Longimicrobium sp. | reverse complement strand
GCGAGGGTCCGCCTCCTCGCAGAACCGGGGTACTCTGCGTCCTCCGCGGCTCTGCGTGAGAATGCAGTTCGGGGTTTCGACCGGGCATGAAAGCCGCACGGCGGATGGACTCAACCAGACAGAACAGGGATCGCGCGTGAAACGAGTGGAGCGGCTGGGCGAGGCGACGGCGCCGGACGGGAGCGTGCTCTCGCTGTACCGCCACGACGGCGCGTACAGCATCCGCGTGGACGGCGAGGAGCTGATGTCCACGCGGCGTCATCATTCCGAGGACGTGCTGGCGGAGCTCGTCTGCGAGCCCCTGCGCGACCAGGCGGACGCGCGCGTGCTGATCGGCGGCTTGGGGCTGGGGTTCACGCTCAAGGCGGCGCTGCGCTCGCTGGGGGCTGACGCGCGCGTGGTCGTGGCGGAGATCGTGGAGGGCGTAATCCAGTGGAACCGGAACGCGGAGTACGACCTGGCCGCGGAGGCGCTGGCGGACCAGCGCGTGGAGCTGCGCCACGACGACGTGGCCCACGTGCTCGCGTCCAGCCCCGGCGCGTTCGACGCGATCATGCTGGACGTGGACAACGGCGCCGCGGCGCTGACGACGCGCGGCAACGCGAAGCTCTACCGCGCGGACGGCATCCGCCGCGCCGTGGCCGCGCTGCGTCCGCGTGGGCGGCTGGCGTACTGGTCCGCCGGGAGCGACGAGGCGTTCGAGAAGGCATTGGGCCGCGCGGGACTGTCCGTCGAAGTCCACCGGGTCCGCGCGCACCCGTCGCTCAAGAGCTGGCACACCATCTTCGTCGCCCGCCGCGCTTCGGAAGCGCGCGACGAGGCGCCGGGCGCGGCCAATCAGTAGTGCTCCGTGCGCCCGCGGATGATTCGAGCCTCGCGAGCTGGACCTGAAAGCGGCGCCGCGGCCGCCCGGACGATTTGCATCACGCCATTCTCCTCGTTGGATCGGGTAAAATCGAAACGGCCCTCCCCGCGCGTGGCAGGGAGGGCCGTTCCGTACCTTCGTACCGGGGCCGTCAGTCGATCAGGTACAGGAACCGGCCGCAGTTCTGGCAGGAGCGGATCTCCTCGTTGCGGTCGGCGTCGCTGGCCAGGGCTGTGGGCACCTGCACGAAGCAGCCGTAGCACGTGCCGCGGATGACGGACACCACGAAGCGCGGGTTGCGGGTGCTCAGCCGCTGGTAGCGGTTGCGTACCTGCGGCGGCAGGGACTCCGCCATCTCCTTGATCTTCTCGTCGATCTGGCCGAGCGCTTCTTCGACGCTCAGCCCGAACACGCTTTCCTGGACGTCGCGGTCGGCGCCGGCCTCGGCGAGGTCGCGGCGCTGGGTCGTGAGGTCCTGGATCTCCAGCAGGGTCTCGAGGTGGGGATGCATGTCGGTATCCTATTGGTCTCAGGCGCCCTTTTCCTCGAGCAGCGCCAGGAACTCCTTGGGCGACTGCACCTGACCCAGACGCGCGGGGACGTCCGGCTCCTTCACGAACCCGGCGATCTTGCCCAGCACCGGCAGGTACTGGTTGCTCACCTCCAGGGGCGGCGCCACGATCAGAAAGAAGTACTGTACCGGCTGGTCGTCGATGGCGCGGTACTCGATGGGCTCGGCCTTGCGGCCAAAGGCCACGCGCAGGCGGTTCACCACGAGCGAGCGGCAGTGCGGGATGGCGATCCCCTTGCCGATGCCCGTGCTGCCCAGGTTCTCACGCCGCTTGAGCATCTTGAAGAGGATGCCCTGCGACTTTTCGTCCAGCCCCAGAAGACCGATCAGCTCCTTGAGGATCTCGTCCTTGCTCGAGCCCTGGAGGTCCAGCTTGATCGCGTCCTCGGTGAAGAACTCACGAAGTTCCATATGTGCAAATCCCGTTGGACAATCGGCTTGTCAAAATTCCCTTGCGTCCGAAGACCGGGGAATGTAAGCGGACGCTTCGAACCCGTCAAATCAACGACTTAACGACAGTGCGAAGTGCGAAAGTGCGGGAGTGCGAAAGTGGGACCACGGGGAGTGCGTGAGCGGGTAAGTGCCTGAGTGCGGAAGGGGTTGCGGCGCCCAGGCGGGAGCTCCGCCGGTCCGTGAGATGGGGCCTGGTCGGCGATAGATGGATCGCGCCGGCAGCGGGCCGCCCCTCCCCCGGCTCCTCTCCGCTCGTTCCTCGCGGAGAGGGAGAAAGAACGCGCACGAACCCGCCCGTGCCGGACCCGCCGTTGCCGGCTGTCTCCTGTAACCCGCAGTTGCAGTTGCCGGCTATTCCCTATTCCCTGTTCCCTATTCCCTGCCGTCCCCGTAAACTCCGTACACCCGGTGGCGCAAACGCCCCGGTTGCAGCGACGTAGCCGAGCCGGTACATTCCCCTCCTCACCGTTCCCAAGGCGCCGCCG
>NZ_DASURI010000219.1:0-24215 GCF_036280135.1 Longimicrobium sp. | reverse complement strand
ACTCGCCCGAGATTGGTTCTCGAAGAACGGGATGATGAGGATCGTTGGATGTAGATGCAACCCGCCCAAGGCTATTGTCAAAGCGTGTACCGGTGGGGGCGTTGCCGGCGAGTGGTTCGGCTTTGGAGAGTTGCGGGCGGGGTGTAAATCGGCTGTTGTATGGCGCGAGCACTCATTCTGTTGGAGGGGGTGATCCCGGTTCCCGAATTCCCACAGTGGTAGAAGTAACAGCACTCGGCTCTGTAATGCCTCCTTCTCGCCTCGTTGCGACTGGTCCGAAGTCGCCACCCTGTGTTGCTCCCCAGGCCCAGATGGTGATCGTGGCCGCGGCAGCAAGAGTGAGCGATATGGTGTATTCGATCGAGAACGGGGCTTTAAACGATACAGGTGGTAGCGCATGCACCAATAAAAGCAGCCAAATTGCAGAGATGTAGAGGCTGATGATCTGGTTGATCTTAGATACGGAGAATGGACGCGGACCGGTCATGAAGTTCTTCAATGTCGCCCAAGCAGTCAGCGGATTAGGCCGTGTCAGGACTGTTTTGTAAAGAGGCCCTACGATTCCATCTTCAAGGAGGTCAACATGATTCTCCCAGTTTTCCTGCCATTGCTTGCTTCCCCGGTTGGCACAGTACCAGCCGAAGGAAAGAACAAACCCGATGCAACTCAGAAAAACTGACAGATCAGTCTGTTGCTGGTGATCATCGATCGTTTGAATCGCACCATAAGCGGCCAACGCTGCGGCAATGAAGGTCCAGAAGTAATTGGCGCGTGTCCAGTAAAGTTGGATCTCGAACTTGCGAATATCTAACGCGTGTTCAAGGGCGGCTTTCTGTACGTTCGGATCGCGTTTGGTGTCAGCAACCCCGAATGCATCACGGTACTCATCTGAAGAAACTTGCCGAGCCATATTGGTCGCCGCTCAGATGGAAGAGATATCACACTCCTACCTTCGTGAAAGGAATTAGAGCATAGATGAGGCCAACCGCCGGAGACAGGCGCACGACGTTTTGAGCACGGCGCGGGGACACGCCACCGTTGGCGCAGGTGGCCTTCCGGTCTCCGTGAGGGAGGCGTGGTGGGCGTGCCGCGCTGCTGCTGCAGGGCCACGGCGGGCGGGATGCCGTCGACCTCGTCGACGTCTGGGATGCCCATCTGGTGGAACAGCCGCCGCGCGTACGGCGCCACCGACTCCAGGTAGCGCCGCTGCGCCTCGGCGTACAGCGTGCCGAACGCGAGCGACGACTTGCCTGACCCCGACACGCCCGTGAACACCACCAGCGCATCGCGAGGGATGTCGACGTCCGCGCTTGCGGCTATTCAAGCCAATCGGTTCCTCAGCCACCGCCAGGCAGCACGCCATGGGTGGGCTCGCGGCGACGGGTGATCCCATTCGTCCATAAGGGCATGCAAGGCGGCGGCCTTGGGGCTGTTCATCCCTTCGTAAATCGCCAACGCCTTCCCTGCATTCTCCTTGGCGACCGCGTGCTCTCCCCGCGCGCGCAGCACCTGGGCGCGGAAAAGCAGTCCGGACGCCAAGCCGGGAAGGTCACCCATTCCTTGCGCCAGGGTGATCGCACGCTCGAACCAGGCTTCCGCGGCGTCCAGATCGCCGATGTCCAAGCGCATGTAGCCTAGGCCCACACACGCCGTTATGATCTCACCGGAGTCCTGGACTGCTTCCGCGATTTCCAGCGCCTCGCCGAACAGCCGCCTGGCCTCGTTCAGGTCGCCCTGCATCCCGCGCGCCTTCCCCAAGCGGTTCAGCGTCTTGCATCGCACCGATAGTCTGTCGGCCTGGTTCGATGGAGGTACCCCGATCATTCGGAGCGCCTCCTCAAGCGTTTCCACTGCGCTGGCGGTATCCCCCCGTTCTACGTGAGCGATCCCCAGGTTCAGCAGGCAGGTGGCGATGCCGTGCTCGAATCCGAGCCTGCGGTACGTGGCCATCGCCTGCTGAATGCTGGCCGTGGCCGAGTCAAGCGCACCCAGCATCGCAAACGCATTTCCCAGGCTGTTCAACGCCTCCGCGCGAACGGTATCGGCGTCGGGCCCGGCTGCGATCCGCAGGCATTCGTCAAGGGTAACGATCGCCTCCCGTGGTCGGCCCACGTGGTTGTAGAGCCCGCCCAGATTAAGGAGGGCGATGGCGGTCACGTCCGTCTCCCCCTCCGCGCGGCTGATCGTCACAGCCTCTTCGAGGGTCCGACGGGCCTCGGCGACGTCGCCCTGATCCGCGTACGCCTGCCCCATGCTCGCCAGCAGCCGGGCGCGGACCGCCGGACGCTCCCCGTGCAGGTCGAGCGCGGCCCGAAAGCAGCCGATGGCCCGGGCCGGGTCCTCGAACCGTATGTACAGGCTGCCCAGCTGCTCCAGATGAGCTCGCTCCAAAGGGACGTTCCCAAGGCGGCGGGCGCAGGCCAGCGCCGCTTCGGACCAGGGGATCCGTTCCCCGACCTCAAAGCGGAGCACGGCCATGATCCCGGCGGCCAGAGGAATCCGCATGCACACCTCCGCGGCGGCGTCATCGGTCTGCGCCCGTGCGGCCAGCCAGGGAAGAAGCCCCCGCACGTGGTCGCTTACCCGGTCGAACGCGCGCAGGGCCGCGAAGATGTCGTCCCCGCCCCTGACGAACGACTCGTTCCAGGTTGCCATCTGGTCGTTGTACCACCGCGCCAGCGCGAGCCGGGGATCGGGGGTGGGTGGCACGGGCGGGGCGGGCATCAGCGGCAAGGAACGAGGGTCGGCGGAAGGCGCGCGAAGTTCGCTCGAGGATCCGGCCGCGGGCGGCACCCCGTCACGGCGAGAATCGGGCATGCGCGAGGAGAGGAGCCAGGGCGGGGCCGGTCAGCCGCCCAGCAACGAGCGGGCGTACATCGACAGCAGGGGATGGATCTGGAACGACCCGGCTCCCTGGGGCTCCACCAGCCCCCGCGAAACCAGCCCGCGCAGCACCGGCCTGGGGTCGTCCATCATCTCCACCACGCGCAGCTCACTCAGCACCACGCGCAGCTCGTCGAGCGAGAAGACGGCGGGCTGCGCGGAAAAGGCACCCAACCCCATGAATGCGATCTTCAGCTCCGGCGGCAGGCGCTCCACGCTGCGCTCGACCAGCGCGGCCACGGTGGGAAGGGCGGGGGTATCGTGGTCGACCGCGTCGCGCGGCGCCTTGGCCCAGAGCAGCGCAGTGCTGGTGCCCAGCTCGTCGAGCAGCTCCTCCACGCCCCACCCCATCCGCTCTTCCGCGCGCAGCAGGCCACCAGCTACGTGAACGGCCAAGGGAAGGCACTCCAGCTCTGCCACCAGCCGCGCGCAGGCCTCCGGATGGGCCTGCACGACGGTGGGCGCCAGCAGCTCCAGCAGTTCCAGCGCTTGATCCGGGGAGAGCGGCGCGACCTTCGATACGGCGTGGGCGGGCACCTCCAGCCCGTCTACTACGCCGGGTGCGCGCGTGGTCACCAGCAGTGCACAGTCGGCTCCGCACGCGTCGATGATGGGCGTGGCATGCTCTACCTCCCACACGTCGTCCAGCACCACGAGCATCCGCTTTCCGCGCAGCAGCTGTCTGAGGGCCTCCAGCGCCTGCCGCAGCATCCCTGCGCCCAGCATCTCCTGGCTCCCCAGCACGTTGCCCCATCCCGCCACCCGCGCCAGCAGGTTGGGCAACGGGCCAATGGCGCCCCACAATACGCCGTCGGCGAACGTGGCGTGCACCTCGGGGTCATGGCTCAGCCGGTTCGCCAGCGTGGTCTTGCCGATTCCCGGAAGCCCGTGCACTGCCGCGAGCGCCTGCACGCGCACCTGACGGGTTTCGGCGCCCACACCCAGCAGCTCCTTGACGTGGTCCAACTCGCGCTCGCGTCCCACGAAGTAGCGAGGCTCGCCGGGGAGCCAAGTGAGCCATGCGGATTCGGCGGACGAGGGAACTACTCCCGACCCGGAGGATTCTCGGGCCGGGGGATAACCGTCAGAGTCCCAGTGGGCATCCATGAACGAAGCTGTCAACAAGAGTCGCAGGTGGGCCAGCCTCGCAATTGGCCGGTGGTTGCACGATATGGTTATTGGCATGAAAAGTCACGTGAATACACGTGACCATGCCGGTGAGCACCATCACGCGTGCCGAACGCGAGCGATGACTTGCCCGATCCCGACCCGCCGGTGAACACACCAGCGCGCCAGGACTCATCCTCGGCGTACTGCGTGCCGAACGCGAGCGGCGCTCCGACCTTATGCCCCGGTCCGCCTACGTGCCGCAGAAGGTCTGCAGCACCCGCTCCTGGGGCGCCGGCGGGTCCATGTACCGCGCGAAAGCTGGCTGGGCGTCGTACGGCTTGGCCAGCACGGTCAGCAGCTCCTCGAACGGGGCGAAGTCGTCGCGGTCGACGGCCGCGCGGATCACGGCCTCGATGTGGTGGTTGCGCGGGATGAACGCGGGGTTCACCGCGAGCATGGTGTCGCGGCGCGCGGCGGCGTCGCCCGGCTCCTCGGCGAGCCGCTGCCGCCAACGGGGCGCCCACGCGTCGTAGGCGGCGGGGTCGGCGAAGAAGCCCCGCACCTCGGCATCGGCCCCTTCATCCGCGGCCGCATGGCACAGCGCGCGGAAGGTGAGCGTGAAGTCCGCGCCGTTCGCCGCCATGGTCTGCAGCAGATCATCCGCGAGCGCGGCGTCGCCGTTGCGTTCGGTGGCCAAACCCAGCTTGCGCCGCAGGCCGCCCTGGTAGGCCCGTTCGAACACCGGGGCGAATGCCTCCAGCGCCTCCACGGCATCCGCGGCCGCGGCGTCCTTGTCGTCCGCCAGGAGCGGCAGAAGGCACTCCGCAAGCCGCGTCAGATTCCACTGGGCGATGGCCGGCTGGTTGGCGTAGGCGTAGCGGCCGTACGTGTCGATGGAGCTGAACACCGTCCCGGGATCGTATTCATCCAGGAATGCGCACGGTCCGTAGTCGATGGTTTCGCCGGCGACGGACGTGTTGTCCGTGTTCATCACGCCGTGGATGAAGCCCACCAGCAGCCACCGGGCAATGAGCTTGGCCTGCGCCCGGATCACGGCATCCAGCAGCGCGCGATACGGGCGCTCAGCGTCCGCCGCGTGCGGGTAGTGCCGGGCGATGACGTGGTCCGCCAGCGTGTGTACGCCCTCCACGTCGCCGCGGCTGGCGAAGAACTGGAATGTGCCCACCCGGATGTGGCTGGATGCGACCCGCGCCAGCACCGCGCCGGGCAGCATTGTCTCCCGGATCACCCGTTCCCCCGTGGTCACCGCGGCCAGCGCGCGGGTGGTGGGGATGCCCAGCGCCTGCATGGCCTCGCTGACCAGGTACTCGCGCAGCACGGGACCGAGCGCCGCCCGTCCGTCGCCGCGGCGCGAGAAAGGCGTGGGGCCCGCGCCCTTGAGCTGCACGTCGCGCCGGGTGCCGCCGCGGTCGATGACCTCGCCCAGGAGGATGGCGCGGCCGTCGCCCAACTGCGGGACGAAGCCGCCGAACTGGTGCCCGGCATACGCGGTGGCGATGGGGATCGCGGTTTCGGGCACGCGGTTGCCCGCCAGGACGGCCACGCCTTCGTCGCTGGCGAGCCAGTCCGGGTCCATGCCCAGCTCCGCCGCCAGCGGCGCGTTCACCCGGATGAGCCGCGGCGCGGCCACCGGCGTGGGGGCGACGCGGGCGAAGAACCGGTCCGGAAGCCGCGCGTAGGCGCTGTCGAAAACGGGCTGAGCCATGCGGGGGAACGCTGTGATTCGGGGTGTCGGGCTCACACCACTCGATTCCATCGACGGTGCGGAAGCCTGGGTACCCTCGCACAAGCCACGCCCCGCGGGGGGCACGGGGCCCGGGCCCGTCTGCTCCTCGTGAAGGCAAGAAGGGTCCGGTTCGCGCGCCACGCATGACGTGGGCTGATCGAAAGCCTGCCGGGTCAGGTCGTGCTCCCGCCTCCCGGCACCAGGCGGTGCAGGCGGGTGGCAAGGTCGTCGATGGCGGGTGGCTTCTGGATCCAGGCGACCGAGTCCACGTCGGGATCGGTGGCAATGTGGTCCGGCGGCAGCCCGGATGCGACGGCCACCGCCACGCCGGGACGCACGCTCCAGACCGCGCGCGCCAGGTCCAGCCCCGACATCGCGGGCATCTGCAGGTCGGTGACCACCGCGTCGAACGCCTGCGGGGCCGTCCGGAACTCCTGGAGCGCCGCCACCGGGTCCGTGAACGCCGTGCAGCGGTAGCCCAGGTGGACGAGAATGCGCGTCATGATGTGGCACAGGGCCGGCTCGTCATCCACGTACATCACGTGCTGCCCGGCGCCCCGGGGCCCCTGGGCGCGATCGTCCGCGCGAGGGACCGCGGCGTTCGGGGCGGCCGGAAGATGGATGTCGAACCGGCTTCCCTCGCCGGGCTGGCTGGCCACGGAGATGGTGCCGCCGTGGTCCCGGACGATCCCGTGCACGACGGAAAGGCCCAGCCCGGTGCCGGCCTGCCCCTTGGTGGTGAAGAAGGGCTCGAAGAGGCGTTCGCGGATTTCGGGGCGCATGCCGCAGCCCGTGTCCGTGACGCGGAGCCGCAGGTATCGCCCCGGCTTGAGCTCCGCCGAAAAGCCGGCCGCCGCCGCTTCCACGTCCACCGCGCCGAGCTCCACCGAGAGGGTCCCGCCGTCTTCGCGCATGGCGTAGGCGGCGTTGGTGCCCAGGTTCATCACCACCTGGTGCATCTGGGTGGCGTCGGCCCGCACCAGCGGCAGGCGCGGCGCCGCGTGGGAGCGGATCTCGATGTTGGGCGGCAGCGTGGCGCGCAGCAGCTGCAGCGCCTCGTCCACGACCGGCCCCAGGGGCATCGCGTCGCGCCTGGATTGCTGGCCCCGGCTAAAGAGCAGGATGCGGCGCACCAGGTCGCGCGCCCGCGCGCAGGCCTTCAGGATCTCGTCGACCCCCTGCCGCAGCTCGCTGTCGGGCGGGGCGTCGAGCAGCGCGAGCTCGGCATAGCCGTGGATGGCGGCGAGGATGTTGTTGAAGTCGTGCGCCACCCCTCCGGCCAGCGTGCCGAGGGCATCCATCTTCTGCGCCTGCCGGAGCTGGTCTTCCACCGCCTGCCGCCGCTGCTCCACCACGTAGCGCTCCACGTGCGACCGGAGCATCTCGGCCAGGGAGTCGATCAGGGCGCGCTCTTCGCGCAAAAAGGGTCCTTCGTCGGCGGCGGGGTGCTCGTGGCGATAGGCCACCTGGAGCACGCCGGGGCCGTTGCTGGCGCTGAACCCGGCGGTCTGCATCCACGGCGTGGCGGACCAGCCGGGCGACGTGGCCTCCAGGTCGCCGCACGCGATCCTCGCGCAGGCATCGTCGGCGTGAAACCACGCGGCCGGCATGCGGGCCACCAGCTCCGCCAGCAGCAGCCGGTCCACACCGCCCGCATGCTGAAGCAGGTGCGCGGCCTCGTGAAGCAGGCGCAGCTCCTTGACGCGCTCGCCCAGGCGCTGCACCAGGCGTTCCCGCTCGGCTTCGCCCTGCTTTCTCTCCGTCACGTCCATCACCATGCCGAACGTGGCCGGCGGCTGGCCCTCGGCCCCTTCCACCCGGTGCGCCGCGGCTTCCACGTGCCGCAGCGCTCCGTCGGGCCGCACCACGCGATAGTGGGTGCGGCCGTGCGTCCTGTCCCGCGGGGAAAGCGCCAGGTCGTCCAGCACGCGGGCGCGGTCCTGGGGATGGACGTGCCGCAGCCACGTCTCGATCCGCACCTCTCCGTCCGGTTCGGCGGTGATCCCCGTGAGCGCCAGGGCGCGGCCGTCCAGGCGAACGCGGTCGCTCCCCGGCACGTGCTCGAAGATCCCGATCCCGCCGGCGTCCAGGGCGCGCTCCAGGCGCAGCTCGGCGGCGCGCCGCATGGCGAGCTCGCCCCGCGCGGCATCCAGCGCCCGCCGCAACCGGCCGGTCGCGATGTGCAGGGTCTGCAGCGACACGGCGATGAACACGCAGCTCATCAGCCAGCGCGACGCAACGTCGTAGGAATCGGTGTCCCGGGGCAGCGGCAGCCCCATCCGTTCGGCGACGACCAGCGCCAGCCCCAGCGCCGCGCACACCCCCGTCATCACGACGCCCGCCCGCATGCCCAGCAGCAGGCCCGCCACCATCACGAAGACGCCGTACGCCTGGACGCCGGTGCTGCGGATTCCCCCGGCCGTGAGGGCGTTGAAGGTGAGCAGGGCGATGATGGCCCACAGGTAGATCCACGACGCCAGGCGAACGCGGCCACGGCCGGCCAGCCACAGCGTGAACAGCACCGTCGCGTCCACCACGACCATGACGCGCGCCGCGCGCCATGCGCTGTCGGGCTGGATGACCGCGATCACCGGCATGATCACCGTGACGATGAGCGCGGTGAACAGGGACACGCTGCGGAACAGGCGCACGTCCTCGGCCTGCTCGGCGTCCGTTGGCGGACGCTCGGCGGGGAGCCCCGGACGCGGAGTGCCGCTGTGGAAAGGTGGGGTCACGGTGCAGCCCTTTCCCGCAGAGCGTGCTGCCAGAGTACGATGATCCGTGGCTTGGCCGGAGACGTCTCTCGCGCCGGTGCCGCCCGGGGCCGTGCACGCGTGAACCCTCGTCAGGGACGGAGGCACGCCCGGCGGATGATTGGATCGGCGACCCGCATCCGTGAAGCGACGTGGCGTGCCCCCACAAGCAACACCCGGACCGCCCCCGGCGGCGCGCGAGGGAAGGAGCAACACGGAGCTGGATGGCCCGCGCGCCGCGGGTGAACGCGTCTGGCGGCTGGCCTGGAGAGGGGGCCCGTGCGCCCGCGGCGCGACGTCCTGGTTCCCGCGCCCGCACCGGTGCGCGGGCGCGGGACAACCGGCATATTCACGGCCCGGTTGGTCGTCCCCGAACCGTCCCGCGAAGATGCGCATGAGCAAAAGCCACGACGCCGTCACGCAGTCGCAGTTCGGCCCGCGCGCCGCCCTGTACGTCACCAGCGCCCTGCACGCCGCCGGCCCCGACCTGGACGCGGTGGAGGCGATCGCGGCCGAGACGCGCCCGGCGCGCGCGCTGGACCTGGGGTGCGGGGGCGGGCACGTGGCCTATCGCCTCGCGCCGCACGCCGGCGAGGTGGTGGCGTGCGACCTGTCATCCGACATGCTCGCGGTCGTCGCGAAGACGGCGCGCGAGCGGGGATTCGCGAACATCCGCACCCGGGAGGCGGCCGCGGAGCACCTGCCGTTCGACGACGCCTCGTTCGACCTGGTGGCCACCCGCTTCAGCGCGCACCACTGGCGCACCCTGGATCCCGGGCTGGCAGAGGCGCACCGCGTGGCGCGGCCGGGCGCGACGGCGATCTTCATCGACTCCATGTCGCCGGGACGCGCGCTGCACGACACGCACCTCCAAGCGGTCGAGCTTCTCCGTGACACGTCGCACGTGCGCAACTACACCGGGGCCGAGTGGACCACGGCCGTGACGCGCGCCGGCTTTACCGTGCAGCGCGTGCGCCGCCACCGCATCCGCATCGACTTCGGCACGTGGGTGGAGCGGATGCGGACGCCCGAGACGATGATCGCCGCGATCCACGCCCTGCAGGCCGCCGCGTCGGACGAGGTGCGCGCGTACTTCGCCGTCGAGCCGGACGGCTCCTTTCTCCTCGACGTCATCATGCTCGAGGCGACCGCCTGAACGATCGAGGGCGAAGTCGCGGAGCTCGATCTTCGCGTCCGCCCGCGCCTCAGGCGATCTCGTCGGTGTCGTCGTCCTCGGCGGGCTCGATGTCCAGCAGCGTCAGCTGGCCCGCCGGGTCGAAGCTGAAGCCCAGCCGGACGCTGCCGACCACGGCCCAGGAGACGTGGCTCCCCTCGAGCTCACCCGGCGCGGGTGGGCCCAGGGCGCCCTCCAGCGCGCCCTGCAGCACGCCACGGGTGGTGGTGCTCGTGACTTCCAGTAGCGTTCCGCGCTCGTTTCGCAGCGCAATCCGGCAGGGCACGAACCCGGGAAAATCATCCGCCTCGCCACCGGCGCCCGCCTGGAACACGCAGGTGAGGGCGAGTACCTCGGACTTTGCCCCCAGCGCTACCGCCAGCCCGAGCGGCGCATACGCGAACAGGTACGTCGCGACCGGCTTGGGGTTGCTCGGCTTTCCGAGCACGCGCAGCGCATCGTACGGCGCGTCGAACGCAATCCCGTTCAGCTCGCCGCGCACGACGTCAAAGCGAAGCGGAACCGCGCCGCCGGCCGGCCAGTCGTGCGTGGGATCCTTGCGGGATAAGAAGTCGAACAGACCCATGGTGTTTTGATCGGGGCGTTGTCGTGCATCGTATGCGGCGGCGGCCCACCACCACGCGCGAGTAGAGGCGGGGCCGGACCAACTCCACCGGCGCTTTGTGTGGGGAGATCCGCGCGCCGTCCACGTCTTCTCATCCATCTCTACGCCGAGCATGGAAGGATGAGGACCGGCGGATGGAGATGCAACCGCGCGCCGATCCATGCCAGGCGAGGCAGCAAGCTGGTTGGGGCCCGGATCGATGCCCGTGACGCATCGAACGCGATCGAGATCGACCCGTGCCGGTTCCGGCGGGAACGGCGTGATCCACTCAGGCTACGACAGCGCCGCCGCCACGGGTGTGCCGTGACGGCAGCGTCGCGTATTCTGCTCGTCTCGATGCGGCGGCCGGCGACGCTTCGCCGGAGGGGGTTAGCTGCCGGCCCCGACCGTCTGCGGGTACAGGATGGCGGGATCCGCGGCGAGGGCCGCCTTGGTCTGGATGCTGTCGGTGTCCACGAGCACCTCCAGCTGATCCGCCTCGATGCCGTCGAGGGCGGCGCGCACCACGTCCGCCGGATCGTTCTTAGGCACGTCCCATCCCGCCATCATGTCCGTGTCGGTGGCGGCCAAGTGCACGCCCGTCACCAGGGTGCCCTGCCCGGCCAGCTCCAGACGGATGCCATTTGTCAGGCTCCACTCCGCGGCCTTGGCGGCGCTGTAGGCGTTGGCCCCGTCGAACGAGAGCCACGAAAGCACCGACAGCACGTTCACGATGGCCCCGCCGCCGTTGGCCGCCAGCACGGGCGCGAAGGCCCGCACCACGCCCAGCGTGCCGAAGTAGTGCGTCTCCATCTCCAGCCGGATCTTTTCCAGGTCGCCCGTAACCAGGTTCTGGTGCGTGGTGATGCCTGCGTTGTTGATGAGCAGGTCCACGTCCTGCGCCCGCGCCGCCGCCTCCGCAATGGAGGCGGGATCGGTGATGTCCAGCCGCAGCGCCTCCACGCCCGGAATGTCGATGAGCGACGGATTGCGCGCGGTCGCGTAGACGCGGGATGCGCCCCGCTCCAGCAGCGCGAGCGCGAACTGCCGGCCGATGCCGCGGTTGGTGCCGGTGACAAGGGCGACGGAACCGGAGATCTTCACGTGTGCCTCCTGGCGAAATGTGCGCGGTCGTCACGGCGGACGATCAAGATGGAAATCTGTATCGATCGATACATAAATAGATGATAGGGACGCTTGCTCCCGGCTGTCAATGGGTTTACTATCGATCACTATGAAAAGCGATTCGACGCGCTCCCGCCGCATCGGCCGGCCGCTCTCGTTCGACCGGGAGGCGGCGCTGCACCAGGCGATGCTCCTCTTTTGGCGGCACGGGTACGAGGCCACGTCGCTGAGCCAGCTCACGGCCGCGATGGGCATCTCGCCGCCCAGCCTTTATGCGGCGTTCGGGGACAAGAAGCAGCTTTTTCTCGAGGCGGTGGGCCGCTACACGTCGTCGCGGCTGGGCGCCGCGGACGTCATCGAGCAGGCGCCCACGGCCCGCGAGGCGGTGTGGACGCTGCTGCAGGGCACCGCCGTCGCGTTCACGGATCCCGACCTTCCCGCGGGGTGCCTGCTGGTGAGCGGCGCCATCAACTGCTCGCCGGCGTCGGTCGACGTGCAGGCCGCGCTTTCCGAGATCCGGCTGGACATCGAGGGGCGGCTGCGCGCCCGGATCCAGCGGGACGTGGATGCGGGGCTGCTTCCCGGCGGCACGGATGCCCGCGTGCTGGCCGCGCTGTACATGACGCTCATGCAGGGGATGTCCAACCAGGCGCGGGACGGGGCGACCCGCGACACGCTCGTCGCGCTGGCCCACGCCGCGATGAACGCCTGGCCCGTCGACCCCGTCCAGGCGAACCCCTGAACGGCAGGAGGTCATCGGCACGCCGGCGGTGGAGCGGGGCGCTCGCCATCCGGCGACGATCCGGCCCGGTCGGACGCGCGGGCGGACGGTTGGGCGAACGAGGCTTGGGAACGGCGCCGGGACAGGCCACCGTTGATGCACGGTAGCGTCAACAACCCGAGCCCGATCGGCCGATGATACATCCTCTCCGCCGTCTCCTGATCCTTCTGCTTCTCCCCCTCCTGCTCACACCCGCGCTGGCGCCCGCCGCACACGCGCAGGGGCGGCCCGAGGTCGCGGGCAACTGGCTGGTGCGCGTGGCCGGCCCGCAGCCGTTCACCATGACGCTGTCGGTGGATGAGCACGGCGGCGTGCTCACGCCCCGCGCCCTGTCCCGGCAGCAGACCATCTTCCCCGGCGCCGCCGCGCGGACGGACTCGGGATTCGTGGTGAACGCGACGGCGTGGGAACGGGAGAACACGCTGGACGTGGCCGTCCGCGGCGATTCGCTGCGGGGCAGCTGGAGCACCGCCGGCCAGGCGCCCATCCCGGCGTCCGGAATCCGCCTGCCACGGGAGACGCTGGCGCCGTTGACCGGGACGGCGGTGTTCGACAGTGTTGTGCGCGTGCTGGAGCGGCACTTCTACGATCCCGGCTACAACGGTGCGGACTGGGCCCGGCTCGTGGCAGACGCGCGCCCCCGCATCGCCGCCGCGCGCTCCGACGGCGAGGCGTACGCCGTCATCAGCGGGCTGCTGCGTGCCATCGGCACGTCGCACCTGAACTTCACCGCCGTCCCGCGCGTTCCGTCGCCCGCCCCGGTCACCCCGCCGGCCGCGAGCGCGCCGGCGGCATCCGCGCCGGCCGTGAGCTGGCAGGTGCTGTCGCCGTCGCTGGGATACCTGCGCATCGCGAGCTTTGAACCGTCCGGCGAGTCCCTGCCGCCCGAGGTGGCGCGGCTGGACAGCGCCTTCGCGGCGTTCGCGGGGCTGCCGGCCATCGTCATCGACCTGCGCGGAAACGAGGGCGGCTCGGTGGACCTGGCCTACCGCCTGGGGCAGCACCTGCACGCCGCGCCCGTCGCCGCCGGCTATCTCGTCGTCCGCCGCGGGTTCGACGCGCGGGGGATGCGGACGGCGGCCGCGCTGGACCCCGCGACGGTGCCCACGCTCCCCGCCGATCTGCCCGGCGCCCTGCTGGCGGACGCGGTGGAAGCCGCCGGGGGCGCGGGGATGCTGTCCATGGGGGGCGGCCTGGCGCGCACGTACACGGGGCGCGTCGCCATCCTCATCGACGGCAACACCGGCAGCGCGGCCGAAGCCACGGCCGCCATGCTGCGCGAGACGCGCGGCGCCGTCACGGTCGGCGCGCGGACGGAGGGCGCCATGCTCTCGTCCGCGGACGTGATGGTGGCACCCGGATGGCGGCTTCGGTATCCCGCGATGGACTTTCGCACCGCCGCCGGCGTCCGCCTGGAAGGCGACGGCGTGCCGCTGGACGTGCCCGCCGATCCCGCCGACCGCGCCGCGCTCCTCCGCGCCGCCGCCGAGGCGCTGCGCGTACCCACCCCCTGATCTCCGCATGACCGACGCACTCCCCGCCGGCTCCAGCCGGCCCCGCTGGACCCTGTACGCGGCGGCGTGGCTCCCCATGCTCGCCGCGTACTTCGGGGCCATCATGGCCGGCGGCGACACCGCGCGGGACAGCCTGCTGCTGGCGCTGCACAACATCGTCCCGGCCGCGCTGGCGGGCATCGGCGTGGTGCACGCGTGCGCGCGCATCCCGTGGGGCAGCCGCGGGCGGAGCGCGTTCCTCGCCATCCACGCCGGGCTCGCCATCGCCTACTCGCTGGCGTGGTGCGGGCTGATGATGGGGACGCGCACCGTCGTGGAATCGCTCTGGACGGGCCACGCGCGGGTGTTCACGCTGAGCTTCGAGGAGCTTCGCTGGCAGCTGGGCGCGGGGGTGATGCTGTACATCACCATCGCGGCCGTGCGCTACGTGGGCGAGGTGGATGGCCGCCTTCGCGAGCAGCAGGCGCGCGCCGCCCGGGCCGAGGCGCTGCGGGCGCGCGCGGAGATGCAGGCGCTGCGCGCGCAGATCAACCCGCACTTTCTCTTCAACACGCTGCACTCCCTGCTGGAGCTGGTGAGCGCGGGCGACGGGCGGGCGGAGGAGGCCATCGAGCGCTTTGGCGCGCTGCTGCACCGCACCATCGACGTCCGCCGCAGCGCCGCCGACGACGTGCCCCTGGACGAGGAGATCCAGCTCGTGCGCGACTACCTGTGGATCGAGCAGCTGCGCCTGGGCACGCGGTTGATTGCAGAACTGGAAGTGGATGACGACGCCCTGCGCTGCACCGTCCCCTCGTTCGTGCTGCAGCCGCTGGTGGAGAACGCGGTCAAGCACGCCGCCTCGGCCCGCGTGGCGCCCACGTTCATCCGCGTCCGCGCGGCGCGGGAGGGCGGCCGGCTGCTGCTCTCGGTGGAGGACGACGGGCCCGGCGCCATCCTGGAGCAGGTGGAGCGGGCCCCGGGCGCGGGGCTGCGGCTGGTGCGCGGACGGCTGGAGGCGCGCTATGGGAACGAGGGGCAGATGCGGATCACGACGGCGCCGGGCGCGGGCTTCCGTGTGGATCTCGCGCTCCCGGCGGGCGCACCGGCGCTCGTGGCCGCGGGGCAGGGATGAGCGCGATGGCGATTCGGACGGTGATCGCGGAGGACGAGCCGCTGGCCCGGCAGCGGCTGCGGCGCTTCATCGAGCGCGATCCGCGCCTGGTGCTCGTCGGCGAGGCGGAGAGCGGGACGGCGGCCGTGGAGCTGATCGATCAGCTGATGCCGGACGTGGTGTTCCTGGACGTGCAGATGCCGGAGTGCACCGGGCTGGAGGTGCTGGAGCGCGCCGCGCATCGGCCCGCACCCGTGTTCACGACGGCGTACCCGGACTATGCCCTGCGCGCGTTCGAGGTGGAGGCGTACGATTACCTGGTCAAGCCGTTCGGATGGACGCGCTTCCAGGCCGCCGTGGACCGCGTGGCGCGCCGCCTGTCCGCCCCGCCCGCGCCAGCGCCGACGCAGACGCCCGCGCCCGCACCGGAGCCGTACCTGGAGCGGCTGTTCGTCCGCCGAAAGGGCGAGATGGTGCCCGTGAGCATGCGCGACGTGCACCGCATCGAGGGCGCGGGCGACTACGTGACGCTGTGCATCGGCGCGGACCAGGTGCTGGCGGACATCAGCCTGAACGAGCTGGAGCGGCGGCTGGACCCGGCGTGCTTTCGGCGGGTGCACCGGGCGCACATCGTGAACCTGGACCACGTGTCCGCCATCCGCCCCTACGACGAGCGCCGCCTGTCCGTGCGCTTCGCCGACGGCTCGGAGGTGGTGGCCAGCCGCGCCGGCTCCCAGCTGCTGCGCGAGATGGTGCGCTGACCGGGCGGAGCCTCGGCAAGATCTCATGTTCTGCGGCTCTCGTGCCCTTGGGTGTTCGTTACGGCCTTACTTTCCGGATATCTCCTTTGAACACGATACCATGCACGCTCGCACCGCCGGTCCTGCAGCGTGTTCACCAGTGACGGCTGCTCTCCAGATGCGAGCTCCTGCCCTGCTTTCGGTCGCCTTGCTGCTCGCATCAGCCTGCGATCGAAACCCAGGTCCGCCTCCCGGCGACACAGCCCCCGTGGCGGCTGCCTGTGTTTCGCGTCCCGAAGGCACGCGCTGGGGCGGCGATTACCGCGCCACCGCAGTCTTTGGCGACACGGACGAAGAGGCTGTGAGCGGGATCATGCTCGGTGGGATCGCTGTGGTGGACAGCATCGTGTACGTGATGGAGAGCGGGCGTCCGGCCCTGTGGCTGCTGCACCCGGACCTCTCCGTAATCCGCCGCGTGGGACGGCAGGGGGACGGGCCTGGGGAGTGGCGCTCCTTCGGTGCGTTCACGCAGGGCGGGAGCATGCGGCGCGTCAGCGCATCGGCGGACGGGGTGCGGATCTTTGACGGACAACGGGTGCAGGAGCTCGACCGGAACGGTCGATTTCGCCGCCTGCTCGTGAACGGCGGTACTTCCGAGAGCCTGTCCCACCTGCAGTCGCGCCTTGTCTTCGTCGGCGACACGCTGTTTTACAGCGCGGGCGGGTACGACCCGCTGAGCTCCGCGGCCACCGGAAAGGTTCTGGCGATCGGAGCCGCGCGGGAAACCGGGCGCGACGGGCGCCGGCCGTGGGCGGTGCGTATGCGTGTGGATGACCAGGACCAAGCGCTCCTGCAGTTGGATCTGGTGCCCGTTCGCGGTAAGAGCGGCGTGGGACCTGCCCAGGCCCTTCCGCTGTGGGACTCGAACGGAAGCTGCGTGGTCGCCTCGGATGGTGCCGAGCCTCTGCTGGTCTTTGCCCCGGTCGGCAGACGACAGGACACCGTTCAGGTTCCGCTTCCCGAACGGGTGGACCGGAATGAAAATTACGTGGACAAGCTGGGAGGCTTGGTTCCGCCGGGAGGACTGGAGCAGCCGACTGCGCCAACCAGGGTCATCGATCTTGTCCTGGACCCGGATGGATTCGTGTGGCTGTTGCCGGTGCAGCAGGATGAACCGATCTCGGGCGGTCTGGAGGTGATCCGGGTGCCACTTGGTGCCGGCACGGCCGTAATGGACACGGTGCCGGCGTTTCCCCGGGCGTTTGGTCCTCCTGGAGTCTACTTTGCAGGTACGCGAGGCCCCAATGACGAGATTTTTGTAATGCGGTACGAACGGGAGGAGAGCACCGGCCCGCCCAATCTGGAGAGGGTGCAAAGGTAGCCCTGGTTCTAGGGTACCCGTACATCGCTCGCGTGCCGGATGCCAGACAGGCCCACGCACGACCAACGTGTGTGGGCCTGCCTTTTGACACCGCGGTATCATCACGTCTGCAGAACGTCGCCGCAGCGTACGTAGAGAACCTCCACCAGCTGATTGTCCCGCCAGATCGACTCGGACTCGCACGTGCCATTGCTACAATATCGGCGCTCACCTCCGAGCGTAGGTGTGTAGGTGCACGCGGCGTACAGTTCGGAAAGTGGCATTGCCGCGAGCACGGCGGTCATTCCGATCGAAATGAGAAGGCTGCTGCGCATGGGCTGGTCCAGATAGGGAGATTGCGAGCAAGTTGAAGACGTCTTGATACCTTGGATTTTGTCAGATTACGCAAGTGTGCTGATTCGCTACGCCTTTGTGAGTATGCAGCAGGAAACTGCTGGACAGATCAGCCTGAACGAGCTGGAGCGGCGGCTGGACCCGGCGTGCTTTCGGCGCGTGCACCGGGCGCACATCGTGAACCTGGACCACGTGTCCTCCATCCGCCCGTACGACGAGCGCCGCCTGTCCGTGCGCTTCGCCGACGGCTCGGAGGTGGTGGCCAGCCGCGCCGGCTCCCAGCTGCTGCGCGAGATGGTGCTGACGGTGCCGATGCTTCGCCCTGAGCCCTCCGGGCTCAGGTCAGCAGACGGGACGCGCCGCTCCTCCTCCGTCAATACCTCACCACCGCGGCAGATTCATTCAGATGTTGAGCCTGCGCCACACCGGTAGAAATTTGTCTTGGAAAGAGCGGTGTGTGGCTGTTAGACTATGTTGAGGAAGCGGAACGATGCACACCATCTATGGGAGGGCACCATGAACAAGCTGAAGCTCGATCTGGACCAGCTCACCGTCGAATCGTTCGATACGGATGCGTCCGGAATCGCACGGCGCGGCACCGTGCGCGCGCACTCGCACCTCTGCGGTCCCAGCGACGTCTGCACTCCTACTTGGGGCGAACTCACCTGCGGGGACACCTGTGACAATACCTGCAACACTTGTGGTGCCAGTTGTGGATGTGGGGGTGGGAGTGGCTACAACAGTTGCTATGGCTCCTGTGGCGAGACGTGCAACACCTGCATCACGAACTGCGAGCAGGAGTCCTGCGGGGTCATCTACTGCCCCTGACGCCCTCGGACGGACCGCTGCTGGATAGAAGGCAAGGGCGGTGCACCGGGTGCGCCGCCCTTCGCGTGGTGCTGGACGAGCCAGCCCGGTGCAACGCGAGGCGGATACCGTGATTCCAGGCGCGATAAACGTTCGAGTGCATGCCGCTCGCAGCCCGATTAGCTTGCGCCACATCCCTCCGCCGGCACGTCTCTTTATCTCTCCCGCTCATGATCCGCATTCCCCTTCGGCCCGTCCTTGCCGGCGCGCTCATCCTGCTGGCCGCCGCGTGCGGCCCCGGCGCGGAGGAAGCCGCCCTCGCCACGCTCAAGGCAGACACCGCCTTTTCGGCGCCGGTCACCGTCCACATCCCCAAGGCCATCCAGGTGACCGCCGGGCTGGGCAGCGGAACGTTCAATGGGCTGGGCGGCGTGGCGCGCTACTGACCCCCACCGGCCGCCAACTTGATCCGGCCGGCGCCACGGTGCATGCGCTCGCCTCGTCGCAGCGGAGCTTTGCCCTTCCCGGCGTGACGGACGGGATGCTCGCCGACACCTGTACACCGCGACGGCGACCCTTCTGCGCAGCAGCGGCGGATGGAAGGCGGACCGCCTGGGACTCTGGCACTAGCGGCGCATGGCGGACCGCAACGAGCCCGGGCCATCGTGGGCCACTGACGTCCGCCCGTCCGCCCGTCCGCGCCGGTGAACGCCGCGCAGCCACCACGTCCCGTCAGTCGCGGATAATCTCGACGAGCGCGCGGGGGCCGTCCAGGCGCAGGCGGTCGCCCGTGCGCACCTCGCGAAAGATCCCCGCGCAGTTCACGACGGCCGGGCGGCCCGCCTCGCGCAGCAGGATGGACGCGTGGCTCAGCTCGCCCCCGATCTCGGCCACCACGCCCAGCACGCGCGGAAAGACCACGGCCCACGAGGGCTCCAGCGCCGGGACGACGAGGATCGCGTCCGGGCCCAGCCGGCCTGACCCATCCGCGGATTCCATCAGGAGCGACGCGAGGTCGTCCGCCTTGACCGCGCGCCCTTCCACGCGTGCCGGGACGAGCGCGATCCCGGGAAAGACGCGCCGGCCCGCGGCCGCCGCCTCGGCCCGCTCCACGTCGGCGCACGCCTGCTCGATCCGCTCGCGTGATGCGGTGGGCGGCAGGTCCATGCGGCGCGCCCGCTCCATGCGCGCACGGGCGGCCAGGGCGGCGGCGCGGAGGTCCGTCCCGGGCGCGAGCTCGGCGCCGCGAAGGAGGAAGACGTCCTCCGGCGCGTCGAGGGCGCCCGCCGCGTACAGGCGGTGCCCTTCGTCCAGCAGGCGCGCCCGCAGCCGCTGCCAGCGGCGCATGAGCTCGTCGCGGAACCACTCGCGCCGCTCGTCCATCCAGTAGAACGGCCGCGCGATCCGCCACCCCGCCGCCGTCTCCGCACCGGCGCGTACGCTTCCGCCAGCCGCCCCGGCGCTCGCGGCGAGGTCGCGCAGCAGCACCTCGCGCATCTCGCGAAAGCGCGGCCGCGACGGATCGCTCTCCAGCGGCCCGCGATGCCCGAACTCCGCGAGCCACGCGTCCAGCCCGGCCTCGCGCGCTTCCGCCGGGAGCGTGGCCAGGGCGCCGTACCGCTCCATCATCTCCCGCGTGACCACCCGCGCCGCGCCGCGCACCCCGAGCGCCCGCCGTACGCGCGTCACCCCCGACAGCACGCTGTTGATGGCGAAGTTCGTCCGGATGGCGAGCGTCATTGAGGCCACGTTGGCGTCGAACAGCTCCGGGAGCGACGCCGCCCCGTCGATGCGCGCGTCCAGCTCGGCCAGCGCCCGGGGGATGTCGCGCACCGTGCGCACGCACGTCCACTGCAGGCGGACGAGCGTCGGCGTGTGGCGGAGAAAGCGGCCCGGGATCACGCGCCCATCCTCGGGGGGCCCGCCTTCGCCGCCCACGCCCTCGGTGACAAAGGCGCGGGGGAGGCCCCAGTGGTCCATCAGCCGATAGAAGAACGAGAAGTTCATCCACGCCCGCTCGCCGACCTCCACCGCGTACGCGTCCCCCCACGCGGCCACGGCCGGATCCACCTCGGCGAAGAACGACAGGACCTCGCGCCCCGCCGCGCCCAGCACCGAGGCGATCCACGGGCTGGGTGGGTCGCCCAGGATCTCCTTGTGGTTGGCCAGGCTCAGCGTCTCGTTCCGCGCGACGGGAAAGAGCGCCGGGCGCACCTGGAGAAGGACGTAGCCCGCCCGGTCCCGCGCGAACTCGATGTCGATGGCCTCCGTGCCGCCGCGCGCGCCGCGGCCAAAGACCGCGTAGACGCGCGCCAGCCACGCGGACCACGCGTCGCCGCGCGTGAGGTGGCCGCGCGTGACCTCTCCGCGCGCCAGGCCGGCGGTGAGACGATCGTTGCCCCCGGCGGCGATCGTGCGCTCGTAGTGAAAGCCGTCGAAGAACGCCACGCCGGCCTCGGCGGCCTGCACCAGCGGCTGCGCGAAGACGGCGCCGAGCGGGGCGCCGTCCGCATCCTTCGGCAGCGCGGCGACGACCTTCGCGAGGGCGCGCGCGTACTGGCCCGGCTCGTGGACGACGACGGAAAGGAGCTGCCCCGCGTTGGACGTCTCGCGCGTGTCCTCCGTGGGTGAGCCCGAGCGGAGGATGAAAGGCCCCCGCGCGATCTCCGGCGGGAGCGCCCCGGCCGCCGCGGCGTCGGACGCGCGGACCCAGACCGTCGCGGGAACGCGGAGGCCGGCGGCGTGCGCGCGGCGCAGGTTATCGAGCTTGGGGACGCCCGGGTTCCGAAAGCCGCGAAGCGGTTTCCACGGCAGCGTCTTCAACGGCAGTGTTTTCAACGGCATCGGCAAGGGCCCTCACCCAGCCCGGGGGATCGTCCATCATGGGATAGTGGCCCCACGCGGGAATCCGCCGCACGGGCCACGACACGCCCAGCGCGGCCTCCGTCCACGCCAGCTCCCGCCCGGGGACCACCGTGTCGCGCTCGCCCCACCAGACCGCGACGTGATCCAGCGCCTCCGGCCGCGCCCTGAAATCGGCTTCCAGGCGCCGAAGGAGCGCCGGCGTGAGCCACGCGAAAAAGTCGGGGAGCGCGGCGCATCGCGCGTACCCCTCGAAGAAGCGCGCGCGCATCTCCCCATCCAGCGGCCGCCGGAAGTGCTTGCGGGCGAAGCGCGCCTGGAAGCGCGGGGACACGAACGCGCGGCGCAGGGCGGCCTGCGCGGGCCGCATCCGCAGGACGCGCGGCATCAGGCGGCGCTCCAGGCCCCACAGGACGGGCGCCTGCAGCAGGAGCGGCACCCCGGCCAGCTCGCCCCGCGCGCGAAGGCACAGCGCGAGCAGGCCGCCGATGCCCGTCGCGTACACGAGCGGCCGGCCCGCGTCATCCCGCGTGCCGGTCTCCGCCCGGACCGACTTTGCGACGGCGTCCAGGAACGCGTCCAGGCTTGCCGCGCGCGGGCGGCCCTCGAAGCCCGGGTAGGGCACGTCGTGCAGCGCGAACGGCGGCGTCCCGCCCGGTCCGGCGAGCTCCGCGAGAACCCGGCGCGCGGGACCCAGCCGCGCCGTGGCGTGGCCGTTCCCGCCCAGGAAGACCACGCGGGGCATCGCGCGGGGGAGAAGCGGTTCCGTCACGTGCGCGCCTGTGGGGATGGAGAAATCCGCATCGGATTCGGTGCCTGTCATGGGTGCGGGCGCGCCGAAGCGGTGCACGCGAAACGGCCGCGGCGCCGTCGGGCTTCCGTCACGAACGTAGCCTTCTCGCCGGCGCCCGGTCCATGGATTTCGTCCATCCCCAAGAGCTCCGATGTCCGACGTGCACGAAAACTCTTTCCCGCATTAATCGTCTGGATTAGAATGCATTCTCCACCTGCACCACCACCCAAGGAGGATCGCATGCAGAAGATCACGCTGGACCTCGACCTGATCGAAGTCATCTCCTTCCCCACGGAGCCGGAAGACGACGGCGATTACGTGGCTGCCATCTCCGGGAACGCGTGCGTAACCCGGCCCACGATCTACGGCACCTGCTGCACGCCCTGATCATCCGATCCACGTCGAATCGATGAAGGTCGGCCGGGCCGCCGCCGCGGAAAGTCGTGGCGGCGGCTCGGCGCATTCTACTCGCCCGTGCCTCAACTCATGCGCGCGACGAGGTCGCGGGCGGCGGCGGGCCAGGACGGGAAGTCGAAGCGAAAGCCGGCCTCCAGCAGCCGCCCCGGGACCACGCGCCGGCTCTTGAGCAGGAGCTCCGCGTCCGTGCGGTGGACGACGGCGGCCATCTCGATCATCCACCGCGTCCCGCCCAGGCCGATGGGCACGCCCGCCGCCGCGCGCAGCACGCGCATGAACTCGCGCTGCGGCAGGGGCTCCGGCGCGGCGAGGTTCACGGCGCCGTCGATGTCCTCGCGCTCCAGCAGCCAGAGCACGGCCCGCGCGAGGTCGCGGTCGTGGATCCACGACATGTACTGCGCCCCGCCGGCAATGGGCCCGCCCAGACCCAGCCGCGTCAGGCGGTGCAGGATGCCGAACACCCCGTCCCGGTCCGGCGCCATGGCGATGGCCATCCGCAGGGCCACCCGGCGCGTGCGCGGCGTGTTCGCGACGGCCTGCTCGCGCTCCCACGCCCGCGCGATCTCGATGCTGTAGCGCCAGTAGCCCGGCACGTCCGGCTCGTGCCCGCCGATGATGCCCGTCGCCTCGTCGTTGGGCGCGTCATGGCGATGCGCGTAGATCGTGGCGGTGCTGGCCTGCAGCCACACGCGCGGTGGCCGCGACGCCGCCTCGATGGCCTGCGCGACCGCGCGGGTGGAGTCGATGCGCGAGGCCAGCATCTCCGTGAGGTTGGCCTTGTTGTAGCGGCAGTTCACGCTGCGCCCGGCCAGGTTGATCACGGCGTCGGCGCCGTCCACCTCGTGGGCCCACGGGCCGAGCGTCCGCCCGTCCCAGGCGACGACGCCCGGCCCGCGCGCGGCACCGCGGCTGAGCACCACCACTTCGTCGCCGCGGCGGCGCAGCGCCTCGATCAGCACCCGCCCGATCTGCCCCGTCCCACCCGGCACCACCATCTTCATCGGCACGGTTCCACCCGCCTGTACCCAGATTTCGAACGAGTTCAACTTACGACTCGAGCAAGGATATGCCGTGCTTCTGTCCGGGGCAAGAGTTTTGTTGAACGCGTTCGAGAGAACGGGCCCATCGTGAGCTGATTCGTGACGCGGGGGACGGGTCGGCCGTGAGAGGGAGGGTGACCCTGTGGATGGAATTCGGGGCGAGTCCATCCGTACTGCTCTCGAGGAAATGCCCGTGCGTGTCAGAAACGGGTATTTCCAGTCGTCGTTAGTATGCGCATGCGCAGTCGACGTCACTCCAGCTCCTGTTTTTACCTCAAAAAGGATCCCGCCATGAAGAAGCTCCGACTCAGCCTGGATGAACTGCACGTGGAGTCGTTCGACACGCGCACCGGCGCGGATGCCCGGCGCGGCACGGTCCCGGCGCACATGGCCACCACGCCGGACGTCTGCGTCACCGATCCGAACTACTGTCTCAGCGACAACTACTCGGAGTGCAGGAGCTGTATCCAGGGCACGTGCTACAACTCGTGCGGCGGCACCTGCGGCGCGTTGAGCTGCGCCGCGAGCTGCGCCGGCTACACCTGCCCGCCGCAGTGCTGGGACTGAGATGCACGCGGGGCCGCGGATCTCCATCCGCGGCCCCCGTTCGTCGAATGCCCCGCTCCACGCGTCAGAGGATGTTGCCAAACCTGAGCGCTACGAACCGCGTCATCCTGAAAGGGTGTTGCTGAACCGTTCCGCCACTCTCCGCGCGATTGTCATCCTGAGGGAGCGCCTGCGCGGATCTTGAATGGGCACAAAGCCTTCGTCGCCGCCACGGCCCATGCAGCGGTCGGGATCGCGCGGCGGCTCCTCAGGATGACAAGCTCGTGGCGAGGTATGGCAACCCCCGCTCAGGATGACGCTCCCTGGCCTCGACCTCTCAGAGGGGGTTGCCCAACCTCGCGCTTCGGGCCGCGTCATCCTTGTGTGTTGACGATGTGCTAAGTTCACCACCGTACGGGCCAACTCGTTCATCCTTTGGTTGAGAAAACCGTTCCTCAGCATGGGTGGCCCGTACGGCAGGTGGTCGCAAGAGCTCGAACAGTTGGGCGGAC
>NZ_DASURI010000218.1:0-4172 GCF_036280135.1 Longimicrobium sp. | reverse complement strand
GGTTCGCGTTCGTCGCGAGGACCACTTCGCGGATGGGCATCCCCATCCGCCGCGCCCACAGGGCCGCCAGCGCGTTGCCCAGGTTGCCCGTCGGCACGACGAAGCCGGGCGCGCGCCCATGGCGGCGGACGTACTCGCGGCTGGCCCACGCGTAGTACGCCATCTGCGGCGGCAGCCGGCCGATGCTGATGCTGTTGGCGGACGACAGGCGTCGGGCGGCGCGGAGCTCGTCATCCGCCATGGCGGCCTTGACCAGGCGCTGGCAGTCGTCGAACGCGCCGCGGACGGCGAACGCGCGCACGTTGCCGCCCCACGTGGTCAGCTGCTTCTCCTGCCGCGGCGACACCATGCCGGCGGGATACAGCACGGCCACTTCCACCCCCGGCCGGCCGTGGAACGCCGCCGCCACCGCGCCGCCCGTGTCGCCCGAGGTGGCGACGAGGATGGTGAGCGGCCGCGCGTCCTCCCCGCCGATGCGCGACATGGTGGCGGCCAGAAAGCGCGCGCCCACGTCCTTGAACGCGGCCGTGGGCCCGTGGAACAGCTCCAGGACGGCGGTCCCGCCGCGCAGCTCCTTGAGGGGCACGGGAAAGGTGAACGCCTCGCGGCAGATGTCGCCCAGCGCGTCCTCCAGCGCGTCGCCCGCGAAGAAGGGCGCCAGCAGGCGCGCGGCGACGTCGGGGAGCGTGTCCGCGCCGTCGAGGGCGCCGGGCGCGAGCTCGGGAAACTGCGCGGGGACGTACAGGCCGCCGTCCGGTGCCAGCCCGCGCTCCACCGCCTGCGACAGCGTCGCCGCCGCCCCGCCACCCCGCGTGCTGACGTATTTCATCCGGTCCAGGTTGGTTCTACAGATTCGGCAGGCTTCTCCCGCCGGGTGAGTGCCCCCCTCCCCCCGCCCTCTCTCCCCCGCGGAGCGGGGGGAGGGGGAGAACTGAACGTACGACACAGGCTGCCGTCCCTCCCTGACCCACCTCCCTCCCCCACGCAGTTTGTGGGGGAGGGTCGGGGAGGGGGGCGCTCCGCGTTCCGACGGTCCTGTGCCACGGTCGAGGAACGCCCGTTCTCCGCATCCGCCTCTCCGCATCCGCCTAACGCCTCCCAATCCGCCCCTACTCCACCGCCTCCAGCCGCGCGCCGGGCCCGCCCACCTTGCACGTCCACCCCTCGCACGCGACGCCGGCGCGGGTGAATGCGCCCGTCATCGCCGCGCAGACGGGATCGGCCACGGCCGCGTCGCACCAGGCGAACAGGCTGGGACCGCCGCCGGAGATGGAGCAGCCCAGCGCGCCCGCCTCCATCGCCGCCGCCTTGACCTGCGCGAAGCCGGGGATGAGCGGCGCGCGGTGCGGCTCCACGATCACGTCCGCCAGCGACCGGCCGATGAGCGCCAGGTCGCCCGCGCAGCACCCCGCGATCACCCCCGCCAGGTTGGCCGTCTGGCGGATGACGTCGTGCAGGGGCACCGTCTTCGGCAGCACGGCGCGGGCCTCGCGCGTGTCCAGGCGCTGGCGCGGCAGCACCATCACGCAGCGTAGCGCGGGCGGTACGGGCAGGCGCACGACGTCCGGCGGATCGGCGGAGCGCACGAGGACGAGGCCGCCGAAGAGCGACGGCGCCACGTTGTCGCCGTGCAGGGCGCCGCTGGCGATCATCTCGCCCGCCAGCGCGTACGGCATCAGCGCCTCCGTGGGCAGGGGCGTGGGCAGCAGCGCGTTGGCCGCCACGACGGCGGCCACGGCGGACGCCGCCGATCCGCCGATGCCGGAGCCCAGCGGGATGCCCTTGTCGATGGCGACCTCCAGCCCCAGCTCCGGCGCGTGGTCCGCCAGCAGGCGCTGGATGGCGCCGCCGGCCGTGTTGGCGGCGGGGTCCGTCGGCAGCGGGCCGGCGCGGCCCGTGACGGCGCCCATGACCACGCCGGGCACGGCGCGGCGGGTGACCGTCACGCGGTCGCCCGCGGGGCCCACGGGGTGGCCCAGGATGTCGAAGCCCACGGCCAGGTTGCTGGTGCTGGCCGGCGCGAAGGCCACGGCGCGGGATGGAGGGGTCAAAGCCGGCTCCCAGGTACGATGCAAGGCGAAGCAGGTTCGCTAACACGCCGCCGGCCGCCACCTGCGGCCCGGCGCCGGGCCCCTGCACGATGAGCGGGTGGGGCGCGTGGCGGGGTGACAACCTCGCGCGCCGCGTGAGCGTACGAAAGGTCATCCGCGCGAGGAGCCCCTGCGACGCGACGATGGCGGCTCATCCGCCGGTCGCGCGCAGCGGGCGAACGGTGCCGTGGTGCGCGCCCGCCTGCCCGCAGAGCTCCGCGAACTGACGCGAACGAACGTGCCCCGGCGCAATTCCTGGCGCCGGGGCACTTCGCTCGGGATTCCGCGGGCGCGTTCAGCTCCGCGTGACCGTCCGCAGCCCCGCTTCGGTAGAGGCGTCGTCGTCGAACAGCGGCTGCATACGGGTGAGACAGCCGGCGCAGAGGCCGTGGGTGATGGCGGGCATGCGCGCGCCGCAGAACATGCCCAGGCGCGCGGCCCCTTCCGCCGTGGGCAGCCAGGTGCCGTCCGCCATGCGGATGTGGTTGCACCAGCTGCACATGCAGCTCATGGCCCCCTCGTGGGGCTCCGGGCGCGGGGCGGGCGGACCGGCCAGGGGAAGCTCGTAGCGCAGGCGGGTGGTGATCCGCACGCGGCCACCGGGGACGGACGCCACGCGGAACTGCATGTGGCGCTCGGCCGTGGGGCTGTCGCAGCGGAACGGCACCTCCACCGCCGCGCCGGACGCGCGGACGCCGGTGATGATGCGTCGCAGCACGTGGACCTGCTCGATGCCGTCCAGCAGCGTCCACAGCGACTGGCCCAGCACGCCCGGGCCCGCGGCGGCCGCCGCGCTGCCCGGCCCGAACGAGACCCACTCGCCGCTGACCGCCGCGACGTGGTCCTGCGCATCCAGCTCGTACCACCACGTTCCCGTATCGGGCACGCTACCGCTCCCCGTTTCGCGAATCGCGTTCACTTTGCCACGCGCGCAACAATGTAGTGAATCAGCCGCAAATGCGGGAGCGGCACTTTGCCCTACATTGTAACAGGAAGGAAAACAACAGGTTGGCTGTGGCGTGGCGGCGAAGCCGGGCGCGAGCGGCCGGGAACGCCCCGGACAGGAAGTGGACGGATCGGGACCTCCCCCGTCGCGCGGGGGAGGTGAGAAACCGCGGTCCGCTCAGCCCAGGGCGGGGGCGGGCTCGCGGGCGGGCGCCGCGGGGCGGATACCGTACGCCGCGGCCAGCATGAGGCTGGAGACGACAACGTGCGGCAGGTTGAGCATGATGTCGTCCTTCCAGGGCAGGTCGTTCACGAAGCCGTTCAGCAGGTAGAACGTGGCATCCAGCGCGTAGTACGAGCCGAACGTGACCAGGAACAGGCGGCTGGCGCGCTCGGAGTGCAGCGCCGCCGCGAACGCCAGCAGGGCCGTGAGCCCGTGCGTGATGTCGTCGATGGCGCTGATGGCGAACGCGTTGAACATCATGCGCTCGTGGCCCGCGTGCGGCGAGATGCCGGGAATCCACCCCAGCACCACGACGATGGTCCCGAACAATCCCGCCCCGAACGCCACTTTTCTCAGCATGTGTGCTCCTGGTGTGATTTGACTGCTCTCATCCGGGCGAGGGACGGATCGCGGCGGCCGCGGAGCGCCCCCCATCCCCGACCCTTCCCCCATAAACTGCATGGGGGAAGGGAGAACTGCGTCGCGCGCCGGGCGCGTACGGTTGGGCTGCGTGTCCCTCGCCCGCGGAGGGCCCCCTCCCCCTGACCCCCTGCCCCCGCTTCGCCGGGGAGGGGAGAACTACTCGATTTCGCCAGTCTGCCTGATTTCCTGAGGGAGGCGCCGCGCGATCCCGCCCGTGCACGGATCCGTGGCGCCGACCGAAGGATCTCCTCGCCCGTGCTGAGCCTCCGCCGCGCGGCACGAGCCCGGCCCGGCATCCGTCCGCGACGCGCCTGTCGCGCGGGGGCCGGCAAGATCCTTCGGGGCCACGTGCGTCCAGCGCGGTCGAGGCCTGCGAGGGCCCCTCAGGCAGACAAATCCGGCGCAGCGCCTGCCGACGCGCCCGGGTGCCCGTTCGAAGTATATACCCTCTCCCGCGCAGTTTGCGGGAGAGGGTGCGAGCGACAGCGAGC
>NZ_DASURI010000217.1:0-9297 GCF_036280135.1 Longimicrobium sp. | reverse complement strand
AGCAGATTGCGGATCTGATCCGGTAAGGCCGTCTCCCAGCCGGAGCGAATGAATTCGCCGCTGGAAAGGCACGAAGTCCGACTGCGCGGACTGCCCCAGCACGGGCAATGTCACGTGCACCGGGGCGGGCTTCGGTGGCTCGACCGCGGCCTGTGTGCACAGCGATGGCGTGCGGCAGGAGCTGTCGGCGAAGGCCGACATCACGTTGTCGGAGCCGCGAATTCATTCGCCGGGGCTGGGACGCCGCGAATCCGGATCGGACCCCACTGGCATCAATCACCTCGGCTCGGGACGCCCATCACGATGGCCCGATCCGCCTCGGCTGGGTAAGACGCCGCGAATCCGGCTCAGATCCGCATTGGCATCAATCACCTCGGCTCGGGACACCCATCACGATGACCCGATCCGCCTCGGCTGGGTAAGACGCCGCGAATGCGACTCAGATCCGCATCGGCACCGATCGCTCCGGCTCGGGACGCCCATCACCGGATCAGATCCACATCGGCATCACCCCGCCGGCTCCGAGACGGCCGTCACCGCCATGATCCGTGATGCGCATCCTCCGCTCCGGCCGGCGGGAAATCAGGATTGCTTCCAGCATACACACCATTTACGACATGAGCTTGTCAGAATTAACCCGGATGGGCGCGTTATGGTTGTGATGGCGCCCGGGACAGCAGGAATTGGCGCCAGGGGTTCTCGTAGTCTCCAGTCTTTCCGCGTGCACTCCACTTCGGGAGGCGCCGCGGAGCATCCCCCCACATGGACGGAGCGCCCATGCGAAGCCACAACCTCGTCGTCACGCTGTCCACCCTGTCGCTGCTGGCGGCCTGCGCCGACCAGCCCACCGCGCCCGCCGCCCCCGACGCCGCCCCCCGGCTGGCGCAGGCGGGGGCGTGCGCCGCGTCGCCCACGTACGTGGTCCACACGGACCCGGAGCTGCGGGCCGCGCTGGCGTCCGCGGGCGCGGGCGACGTCATCGCCGTCTCGGGCACCATCGCGCTGGACAGCGTAGTGGTGGTGGAGACGGCCGGCGTGACCATCACCTGCGCCGAGCGTGGCGCGGGGCTGGAGTTCGCGCCGGGCAACCGGGACATCCTGCTGGACCTGTACGCGGACGGGATCACGGTCTCGGGGCTCCGGCTGGACGCCGAGTACGGCTACTCCCCGTTCCTGGCGCTCACCCCCGACGCCGACGGGATGCAGGACATCCGGCTGATCGGCAACGACGTGGAGTGCGGCTACTTCTTTTGCCTCTTTGCCGTGGGCGTGCCGGGCATCCAGATCACGGACAACCACTTCGAGGGCGAGAACACGCGCTACGGCCTGCAGATCCAGGGCGTGGTGCGCCGGTCGGACGGCAGCTACACGGGCGGGTCCGACGGGGCCGTGATCACGCGCAACGTGATCGAGAACGAGGGCGGCTACCCGGGCGTGTACGGCGGCATCCGCGTGCGCGACGGGGTGGGCGTGACCGTCACGCACAACGACGTGCTGGGCGACTGGTCCAACGGCATCGTGCTCACCAACATCTACGACTCGCGCGTGGAGCATAACCGGGTGGACGGCGCGCTGCTGGACGGGATCGACTTGGCGATGATCGTTGCCAACCGGGTGTCGGTGAGCAACGTGAGCTTCAAGGCCAACCGCATCAGCAACTCCGGGCGCACGGGCATCGGGGTGCGCGGGGCGTGCTACAACACGTTCCAGGGCAACAACGTGAACGACAACGCGGTGGGCGCGCGGTTCGAGCACAACACGGGCGCCAACGTGTGGCGCGGCAGCAACGAGGTGGTGCAGGACGGCGGCGCGTTCGACTGCGACCTGGACGGGGACATCGATCCCAACCAGATCTCGGGCGTGCAGTCGCAGCCCCTGCCGGACACGCTGCCGGGCCTGTCGCTGTCGGCGTCCGCCGCGCAGGCGACGGCCGGCCGCCGCGGCCTCCCCGCCGTGCAGTAGCCGAACGAATCGCCGGCCCGCTTTCTAACCGGGGCAGGCCGGGGATGGATGCACGCGAGGTTCGATGATGGACAGACGAACGCGCTGGTGATGGATGACGAGAGGCCGGCCCTGTGCACGGGGCCGGCCTCCCGCATTGATTGATTCGGGGGAATGGCGGAGCGACCGATGCATGGCAGGGATCGCGCGGGCGCCCCCTCCGGGCTCGCGGAGCTTGCCCACCTCCCCCCAAACCCCTGGGGAGGTTGAACGGCGGTTTCGTGCCCGGCGGACGGGGCGGAGGAAGGACTGGAGAGACGTGGATTCGTGCGAAAGTCGTCCGGTGGCGATGCGTGCTCGGGCCGATCGGAAAAGCTGCCGGGGCGCCCGCAATGACGGAGGCGGAACGGGGCGGGAGCCGGGACGTCGCCATCGGTCCGGCGGGGAAAATCGGACAAAACAAAGTCCTAGGAGGGCGCATGCGGTGGATGTATCGTGGCGTCGCGAGTTTCCCTCCCTCTCCCGTAAGGAGCTCCTGCGTGTCGCCGACGATCATCAACCAGGCGGGTCCCCTTCCCATCTCCACGAAGGTCCAGTGGCCCAGCAGCAACACCGTGCTGGTGGCGGTGTCGGGCTCCGCGTGGGCGAAGGCGCCCAGTACCCCGCTCGCCGTGCGGGTGACGTTGAATGCGACGGTCATCGGGGAGCTGCAGATGTACGCCAACCAGCCCTCAACCCACCTGACGTTCCCCACGGGCTTCTTTGCCGTGGACAAACAGCAGGGCGAGGTCACCGTGACCCTCAACCCGTCCAACGACACGATCACGGACGCGAACGATCACTTCAGGGTCACGCTGATCTACTGAGCTTCGCCCGCGCCGCCCACCGCGGCACCATGCGATCGAAAGGCCGGTCCTGTACGGGGACCGGCCTTTTGCGTTGGATCGGGGCGAGGGCATGGTTTCGAGGGCGATGCAGAGCCCACGCGGGGCGCCCCCTCCGGGCTCGCGGAGCTCGCCCACCTCCCCCAATAACCCCTGGGGGAGGTTGGGAAGCGCAGGGTATCTGCCACGCGACGGCCGGTCGCGGACCGGATGGAATCAGCAGGGGGACGGCGTCCCTTGGTAGAGGGGCTGTTTTCGGCGAGGGGACGGCATCCGCGTTTTTTCGGGGAGGCATGGATGGTCGTCGCGGAGCGTGGTGTCTGCCGGAGCGCATCATCCACCCGATCGCGATCAGGAAAAGACTGCCCGGGCTGGATCACCGGCGGTCAGGCGGATGCGCGGCGATGCAAAAGCGCGAGGCCGGCTCCGCGCGTGGGGAGCCGGCCTCGTGGCTTGGATACAAGATCCTTCGTCGCCGCCAGGGATCATGCACGGGCGTAGATCGCGCGGCGGCGCCTCAGGATGACGCTTTCTCGCGGGGAGGGCGGTCAGTCCCTCGCAGGGCGACGCTTTCTCGCGGGGAGGACGGTCAGTCCCTCGCAGGACGACGCTTTCTCGCGGGGAGGGCGGTCAGTCCCGGGCGGGAGTCTACCGCGACCTCCAGTGACGCATCTCGCGAGGAGGGCGATTCACCGCGCGGGAACTACATCGCGCGATGAAGTACTCTGCTGCCTCTGCTCCCTCTGCGTGAAAAAGCAGTTGCGTCAGCCGGCGTACTGCTGGAAGAGCGACTTGTCCATCGCCTTTGCGTACGCCTCCTTGCCCTCCACGAGCCCCGCCATCAGGTGCGCGAGAATGGACTGGTCCATCTGCACCATCCCCTCCTTCTTGCCCGTCTGGATGATGGAGGGAATCTGGTGCGTCTTGCCCTCGCGGATGAGGTTGGAGACGGCCGGCGTGCCCACCATGATCTCGTGCGCGGCCACCCGCCCCTTGCCGCCCTTCTTGCGCAGCAGCTGCTGCGCCACCACGCCCCGAAGGCTCTCGGAGAGCATCGCGCGGATCTGGTGCTGCAGGTCGCCGGGAAAGGTGTCGATGATGCGGTCCACCGTCTTGTGCGCGCTGTTGGTGTGCAGCGTGCCGAACACCAGGTGCCCCGTCTCGGCCGCCGTGAGCGCCAGGCCGATGGTCTCGCGGTCGCGCATCTCGCCCACCAGGATCACGTCGGGGTCCTCGCGCAGGGCGGCCTTGAGCGCCGCCGCGAAGCTGGCCGTGTGGGGGCCCACCTCGCGCTGGTTGACGAGGGCCTTCTTGTTGTGGTGGACGAACTCGATGGGATCCTCGATGGTGAGGATGTGCTCCGGCCGGGTGGCGTTGATCAGGTCGATCATGGCCGCCAGCGTGGTGGACTTGCCCGAGCCCGTGGGCCCCGTCACCAGCACGAGCCCCTTGTTGAGGTCCGTGAAGCGGCGGATGGCGTCCGGCAGCCCGATCTCCTCCGCCGTGGGGATCTTCGAAGGGATGATGCGGAACACCGCCCCCGGCCCGCGGTGCTGGCGAAAGAAGTTGCCGCGAAAGCGCGCCGTGCCGGGAATCTCGTAGGCAAAGTCCAGGTCGTGCGTGGACTTCCACCACTCCAGCTGCGCGGGCGTGAGGATCTCGCCCAGCAGCACCATCAGGTCCGGCTCCGTCAGGTCGCGGAACTTGACGGGCTGCAGGTGCCCGTGCACGCGCAGCACGGGCGGGCCCCCGCAGCTCAGGTGCAGGTCGGAGCCGCCGTGCTGCACCAACAGGTTGAGGAACTGGTCGATCTTGGGCATCCGTCCCGCTACTCCAGCATCCAGGCCGGCCCGCCCTCGTCCAGGCGAAGCCGCGCCACGCAATCGAACTCCGCCGCCGGCGCGGCGTCGTGCCGCTCCAGCACGGCCACGAACGGCGCCACGCGGCGCAGGGCCATCAGGTCATCCGCCGCCAGCGCCTCCACGCCCACAGTGACGGCGTCGGGGACGAACGGCTCCAGCCCCGCGGCGGCCGCGCCGACCGATCCATCCGTCGACACCACCAGCGTCCCCGGCGGCGCGGCGCCCGCGCGGTCGGAGAGGTGGATGGCGCGCGCGCCGTCCCCCAGCAGCAGCGCGGGAAGCAGCGCCAGCAGCGCCTCGGCCGCGCGGTGGGCGCCCGGCGGGCAGACGACGCGCGCGGCCACCCCGCCCGCCCGGCGCGCCTCGCGGGCGCGGCGCACGAGCGCGGCGTCCGCCTCCACGCGCGCGGCGTCGGCGGCCAGGCGCGCGCCGGAGACGGCCGCCCACTCCGTCGCCTCGCCGCTGACGAGGGCGTGGCACTCCAGCGTGCGCACGTCGCCGCCCACGCGGGCCACGGCGCTCCACGCCGTCTCGCCGGCCGGCGGCGCCGCGGGGGAAACCAGGCCGCCCAGCGCGTCGCGCCACTCCGGCGCCAGCGCCCGGCAGACCACGTCGCCCGCGCGGTACCACCCCGTGGCGCGCCCCGGCCGCGCGCTCACACCGAACGCCGTGGCGCCGCGCTCCAGCGCCTCGGCCAGGAACGCGGCCAGCCCCACGCCCTCCGCGGGTCCGTGCACGGCCTCGATGAGCTCGGCGATGGACTCCGGCGAGGTGAGCGCGGGGACCACCTCCGTGGCGCCCGTGAGCAGGCGCACCTCGTCCAGGCGCTCCACCCCGCCCAGGTCGGGCATGACCACCGTCACGCGGCCCTCGTCCCACAGCACGGGAAGGATGCGGTGCTCGGCCGCCCACGCGGCGGACACGCGCGAGGCCAGGGCGTGGTCGATGTTCTCGGGGCGCAGGTGGACGAACGGGATGTCGTGCTGGTTGGCCAGCCCCCACCACAGCTCCTCGCGGCTCAGGATGCCCAGCGCCACCAGCGCGTCGCCCATGTAGCCGCCATGTGCCTGCTGGTGCGCCAGGGCACGCTCCACCTCGTCGGCGGTCACGCGCCCCATCTGCACCAGCATCTCTCCCAGCCGGATCGGCCGCTTGGTCATGCGCGCGAGGGAGTGGGGGAAGGCCCGGCCGGTGCACGGCGGGCGCGAAGCAGCCGCGGTCGCGGCGTTCCCTGCCGAGTTTCGGCCGGGACGCCGCCCCGCTGAACCGCGCGTTCTGTGACAAGGTGCGCTAAAGGTATGCAACCGCACGCCCTCCGCGCCACCCATGGACGCGTGGAGCGGGCCGATCCGGTTCGCGGACCGCGCCTCACATTGCCGGGTCCAGCCCCCACCACGCGCGACCAGCGGACTCCGTCACGAGGACGGAGCAGGTGCACGCGGTCCGGTTCGCCGCGCGGCGGGCACGGACGAGCACCTGCTCCGGCGCGAGGTCGCCCGAGAACGCGTACTCGCCCGCGGGGAGCTCGTACGCGCCGCCGCTTCCGTGCACCACAGCGGCGAATCCCTCCGCCTCCATCTCCACCCGCAGCCCGTCGTAGTCCTCCCACTCCGCGCCGTGCAGCTCCACGCGTACGGTGAAATCCGCCATCTCGTCCCGAATCCGGAGAAAAGACCAACGTCTGGCTCACTGAAACAGCATTCTCACACGGGGCCTTCGGCCAACGGAGTCAACGGTTGGTTCTTTGATCCGTTACCGTTCACTCCGTTGGCCGCAGGCCCCGTGTGAGACCCTTCCGTAGATCTGTCCCGTGCGCCGATGCCCGCGGCGCGCCAGTATAGGGGCCGCATGGCGCGTCCCGCATCCCCGCATCGGCGAAAAGGAGTGGCGAGATGACGGATGACCCGCGGCCGTGGAACCCGGTGGTGGCGACGATCCAGCGGCTGCTCGACGCGGATCCTCGCCTTTTGCACGTGGACGTCAAAGGCGGCGCGGTGGAGCTGAACGTGGAGATGGGCTCCTGCTGGGTCACCGTGGACGACGCGCGCGGGTGGGAGCCCGCGACGGACGAGCACGCGCGGGCGCTGGCGGAGCGGGTCGCGGCCGAGCTGGCGGAGTGCCGGGAGGAAGAGCACTGGAGGGACGCCTGCCTGTTCCTGCCCTGATCCGGATCTCCCCTCCCGATCGGCCCAGTGTCCGCATACAGTATACGGTACATATTTCGCTTGGTCCGCGGGATGTGCTGCATCGTCTCCCACCCCACCCGGCCTGGCAGATGACCGACTGGACCACGCGCCTGATCCACCCCGACACGCGGCCGCCCGAGGGATTTCGCTCGCTGGTGCCGCCGGTGCACCGCGGATCCACCGTCGTCTTCAGCAGCACGGCCGAGGTGTCGGACGACTGGCATCACAAGGACGGCTACACCTACGGCCTGTACGGCACGCCGACGGCGCGCGACCTGGCCGGGCGCATCGCCGCGCTGGAGGGCGGGCACTACACGTTCATCACGCCGGGCGGGCAGGCCGCCATCGCGCTGATCTCCTTTGCCTTTACCCGCGCCGGCGACCACGCGCTCATCCCCGACAGCGCGTACGGCCCCACGCGCCAGTTCGCCGACGACGTTCTGGCCCGCTTTGGCGTGGAGGTGGAGACGTACGCACCCGGCCTGGGCGGGGAGATCGAGGGGCGGATGCGGGCGAACACGCGGCTGGTGTGGTGCGAGAGCCCGGGATCGGCCACGATGGAGGTGCAGGACGTCCCGGCGATCGCGCGGGCGGCGCACCGGCACGGCGCCGTGGTGGCGCTGGACAACACGTACGCGGCCGGCGTCTACTTCGACGCGTTCGCGCACGGCGTGGACGTGACCATGCAGGCGCTCACCAAGTACGTGGGCGGGCACAGCGACCTGCTGCTGGGCTCCGTCACGGCCCGCACCGAGGCGGAGTACGAGGCCCTGGGGCTGATGCACGCGCGGCTGGGGCTGGGCGCCTCGCCGGACGACTGCTCGCTCGCCCTGCGGGGGATGCAGACGCTGGGCGTGCGGCTGGCGGCGCTGGAGCGCGGAACGCTCCAGGTGGCGCGGTGGCTCGCCAGGCACCCCGCCGTGGAGACGGTGCTGCACCCCGCGCTTCCCTCCTGCCCCGGCCACGCGCTGTGGCAGCGCGACTTTACGGGCAGCACCAGCGTGTTCTCCATCGTGCTCGCCGCGCCGGCCACGCGCGGGCAGGTGGCGGCGTTCGTGGACGGGCTGCGATGGTTCGAGATCGGCTACAGCTGGGGCGGCGTCACCAGCCTGGCGGTGCCGTTCTTCGACCTTCACCGCACCCACGGCCCCGCCTACGACGGCCGCCTGGTGCGCCTGAACGTGGGCCTGGAGCACCCGGACGACCTCGTGGCCGACCTGGACCAGGCCTTCCGCGCCGCCGGGCTGCCCGCATCCCCCGCCCCGCTGGCGGGCGCGTCGGACGGCAGCGGATGACCGGCTTGGGGGCCAGAAAGAACACGGGTCCTTTGGCAGCTACCCAGCCGGCCTGGACCTCCGAGACCGGATCGGGAAATGCAGTTGTTTCCTGAGGGGCCCTCGCGAACTCGGTGTTGCCAAACCCCACGCTTTGAGCCGCGTCATCCTGAGGAGCCGCCGCTTGGTCCCTGTCCGCACGTGATCCCTGGCGGCGACGAAGGATCTTGCCCGCGAAACGCTGCGGCGACCCTCGTGCAAAGAAGCCGCGTTCGAGTTTCGCACACAAGATCCTTCGGTCGCGCCGAGGTCTTGTGCGCGTTCAGGGTACGCGCGGCGCTCCCTCAGGATGACGCTCCTTGGGTTCCATCCAGGGTTGGTTTGGCAACACCTCTCAGGAAATCAACGCCCTTGCGCAGTGCTTATGCGAATTGGGTATGAGGCCGAGCCGGAGGAGCAGCCGACGCGAATCGGACACCCGTGCGCCGGTCCCGTCATCGACCGGGTTCATCCATCGTGGCGCCATCCGGGAGGGCTGAACCGCTCGTAATTCCGCTGTCTACGCGGCCCTGTTCGCGACAATAGAAAAACCTTGGATCACGTGGGACGGCGCTGTATCCTGGCGGGGCGGTTTCCCCCCTTTTTTCGTCCCGTCACTCCCATGGAGATCCACGCATGGCGTCGCCCGTGATCATCAACCAGGCCGGACCCCTTCCCATCAAGACCACCATCGAGTGGCCCAGCACCAACACCGTGATCGTGGCGGTGTCGGGCTCCGCCTTCGCGCAAAAGCCCGCCACCATGCTGGGGGTCAACGTGTCCATCAAGGACGCGTGGAACACCATCCAGGTGTTCGCGAACCAGGCCGGAACGCACATGGCGTTTCCCACCGGGTTCTTCCCGGTCAACGGTGCGTTCGGCGAGATCACCCTCACGCTCAGCGCCGTGGACGGCAACACGATGACGGACGCCAACGACCACTTCACGGTCGCCCTGATCTACTGAAACCGGATCGGAAAAGCAGGTTGTCTTCCTGAGTCATCCGGCGCTGCGCGCACCTCGTGGGATGAAGCTGCGCCGTACAACCTCCCCCAGGGTTTTTTGGGGGAGGTGGGCGAGCTCCGCGAGCCCGGAGGGGGCGCTCGCGCGG
>NZ_DASURI010000216.1:0-6413 GCF_036280135.1 Longimicrobium sp. | reverse complement strand
GCTCGCTGTCGCTCGCACCCTCTCCCGCAAACTGCGCGGGAGAGGGTGTATACTTCAAACGGGGTGTGGAGCGGGACGGGCAGGGATCACGGCGGGGCGGGGCCGGCGCGAGGCCGACGCGGCCGCGCGAGGGCGGGTGAGGTGAGAATGGGCGCGGCCCTCGCCGAGCGAATGATGCTGAACCGGCATTCCTGCACTCCAGCCCCGGCGAATGAATTCGCGGCTCTGAAACCGTGATGTCGGCCTTCGCCGACAGCTCCTGCCGCACGCCGTCCGCGTGCACAAAGGCGGCGTTCGGGCCAGCGAAGCCCGCGCCGGCGCACATGGCGTCTTCTGTGCTGGGGCAGTCCGCGCAGGCGGACTTCGTGCCTTTCCAGCGGCGAATTCATTCGCTCCGGCTGGGGGAACGGCCTTACCGGATCAGATCCGCAATCGGCATAATCCGTCGCAGGAACATCGCGAAGTCCGCCTGCGCGGACTGCTCGTGCCGCACGTCGTCTCGTCTACACCATACCACGGTTCACGCGGGTGAAGCCCCGTTCGGTGCGCGGTCGCGCGCCGGGCGGGGTTTCGACGTTTGTGGCGCGGACACCGCTCGTCACGGCGAACATCGGCTCGGGGGGCGGAGGCGCGGCGTATCCCACGGGCGGCGGCGGATGGATCGATCGCGGCTACGTTGGATGCGGGACGCGGGATGGGCTCGCGTCCATCGATCCGATCCGCCACAGGAGCATCACCATGCCCGATACCACGCACGCACTCGGCGAAGAAGAGCCCTGGACCACCGCCCTCATCGGCGAAGAGGGCGAGACCACGCACGCCGAGGGCGAGGAAGACCCCTCCACCACCGGCCCCGTGGGCGAGGAAGACGCCACGTCCGGCGGCGGCACGGACGACCCGTTCGGCGCGTTCTGAGCATCCGCTCCGTCCCGGTCCCGCTTGGTGTTCGCGCCGGACGGGGCCGCGGACGCAATGCGCATCCGCATCCAGGATGATGCGAAACGAGCTGACCTGATCCGCCGCGCTGGGCCGGCAGGAGGATCATCCGTCGAGAGACATCTGTCGCGTCGCGTCGAGACTGTGCGAGTGTGTTGAGTGGGGTTGTATGATTAAATAAGTCCGATTAGGATAGGTGAGGGGACGCGGGCCCGTCCGGCGTCCGTTCCCCGCCGCGGCGGTGCCGATGCGTGTCGCCGCGAACCCATCCAACCCGGGAGGATGCCATGAGGGACAAGACGCTCGCCTGCGGCGAAGAGAACCCCACCAGCGCGCCCAGCTACGAGGAGTGCTACGCCGCCGGCGCGCCGGTGGAGACGGAGAACCCGTTCGGCACCTACTGAGGCGCCGGGGCGGGGCCGGAACGGTTCCGGTCCCGCCCGCGCCGTCCGCTTTGGGACGCCCCCAGCCATGCTGACGCTCGACACCCCGCGCCCGGCCATCGCGCCCGCGCCCGCGGCCCTGGACCGCACCCTGCTCATCGCGGGCGGTGAATCGGATCCCAACATCCTGTCCCTGCTGCGCCGCGCCCGCGAGCGCCAGGTGCCCGTGCTGGAGCTGCTGGCCGGCGCGCAGCGAAACCCCGCGCTCACCTGGGACGTGCAGGCCGACACGCTCGTGGTGGACGGCGCCGAGGTGCGTCCGGGCGCCGGCTTCATGCGCTACGACGTGTTCCACGCCATGGCCGACAAGCGCGCGGCGGTGAGCTTTCGCGCCCAAGCCTGGTACACCACGCTGCACGGCTGGATGCTGGCCCACGAGGACGTGCGGATGATGAATCGCGCCTACGCCGGCCAGGTGAACAAGCCGTTCATGCTGCGCGTGGCGGCCGCGTGCGGGCTGCGGATTCCGCGGACGCTCATCACCAACGAGCTGGACGCGCTGGAGGGGGCCGAGGGCGCCGCGGAGATGATCGCCAAGCCCGTCCCCGGCGGCGGCTACACGCAGCTGGTGGGCGAGCTGCTGCGCACCACGGAGCGGCGCGACGGCAAGGCGGCCGCGCCCGCGTTCGTGCAGCAGCGGCTGATTGCGCCGGAGGTGCGCATCTACGGCGTGGGTGGGCGGTTCATCCCGTTCGACGTCATCAGCGAGCACCTGGACTACCGCGCCGACGACGCCACGCGCGTGGAGCCGCGCCCGCTGGACCGCGTGGATCCCGCGCTGATCGCGGCGCTGGGCCGGCTGATGGACGCGCTGGGGATGGAGTACGGCGCGGCGGACTTCAAGACGGACGCGGACACGGGCGAGCTGGTGTTCCTGGAGATCAATAGCGGCCCCATGTTCGTCGCGTTCGACCGCGCGAGCGGATACGCCGTCAGCGACGCGATCCTGGATTACCTGCTGGGGTGAGGCGGCGGGGGGAGGGCGGGTGGAGATACGCGGAGGAGGGACGGATCGCGCGGCCGGCGGAGCGCCCCCCATCCCCGACCCTTCCCCCATAAACAGAATGGGGGAAGGGAGAACGGCGGATCGCGCACGTCGGCGGGGTGTCTGCCGGTCCGCGGAGAGCCCCCACCCCCCGGCCCCCTGCCCCCGCTTCGCGGGGGAGGGGGAGAACTGCGTTGGACGGGGAGGTCGATACGCGCCCCGGGACTCGTTCGAAGTATACACCCTCTCCCGCGCAGTTTGCGGGAGAGGGTGCGAGCGACAGCGAGCGGGTGAGGGCCCGCGGGTGAGGGCCTACGGCTCCACCACCTCCTGGTCCGCGGGCGACGGGGGCTCGCCGGCGGGGCGGGAGCGGCCCGCGCGGATGGCCACGGCCACGCCCGCGAAGATCAGCACCACGGCGGGAATCATCCGCCACGACACGTGCTCGTGCAGCAGCGGCACCGCCAGCGCCGCCGTGATGGGCGGCTGCATGTACACGAACGTGCTCACCAGGCTGCTCTCCGCCCGGCCCAGCGCCCACGTGTTCAGGTAGTACGCCCCCACGCTGGGCACCACGATGATGTACAGCATCAGCATCCACGTGGTCGTGCTCATGCCGCCCGCCTCGCGCAGCAGCGCGCCCAGCCCCCACGGCAGCATCCCCACCACGCCGAACGTGAACACCCACGTGATCACCGTGAGCGCGTTGTAGCGGCGCAGCAGCCCGCGCGAGATCACCAGGTAGATGGAGTAGCACGCCACGTTGCTCAGGGCCAGCAGGTTGCCCAGCGCGCTCCCCTCGTGCAGCCCCACGCCCACCAGCACCAGCGCGCCGCTTCCCGCCAGCGCGATCCCCAGCCACTTGGCCGGCGTGCCGCTCTCCCGCCCCAGGAGGATGGCGATCAGCAGCGTCATGGCGGGGCCGGCCGTCACCAGCGTCTGCGCGGCCGTGGCCGTGGTAAGGCTCAGCGCGGTGATGTACAGCAGCTGGTTCATGATCACGCCGAACAGCGAGTACGCCGCCAGCAGGGCGTAGTCGCGCGCGCCGCGCACGCGCTCGCGGACGGTGGCGCGCTGGATGATCCAGAACAGCGCCGCCGCGCCGGCCACGCGCAGCAGCGCCAGCGCGGGGCTGCTCAGCTCGCGCAGGGCGAACTTGACCGCGATGGGCAGCGTGGAGAAAAAGACCTGCACCAGCACCAGCGCGACGATGACTTTGCGGGACTTCGGCACTTCCGTTTTCCTGCGATTCAGGCCAAAAAGCTCCGGCCCCGCCGCGACGTGGCGAGGGCCGGAGTGCTTTGATTCAGTTTCGGCGCGGCGATCACGATCTGTACCGCCCGCGCGACAATCTGCGTCCGCTCAGCCCCGCGCGACAGGTGTGGCCGAACGCTGTTCACCATTACGCGGTTTCCGTTGACACCGCGCAGCGGCGTGGGTTCCGTCCGCGCCTGGATCAGCCGCCGACCGCCGCCGCGTAGCGCTCGGCGGAGCGCAGGACGACGCCCTTGCCGTCCGCGGGGACGACCGTGCTCCACCAGGCGCCGAGGACGCGCTCGAACTCGTACGGGCGCAGGGCGTCGGCCATCCGCCGCACCTCGGACGCGGGGAGGGGGATGAGGTTGGGATAGCTGTACATGAAGCTCACCCAGCGCCGGTCGGGGATTACCTGCACGATGTCGCCGGAGAGCAGCGCGCCGCATCCCTCCGCGCCCGCCGCCCAGTGCAGCACCGTGCCGCCGGCGAAGTGCCCGCCCAGGCGCAGCAGCGTCATCCCGTCGCCCAGGTCCAGCGTGTCGCCGTCCCAGAAGCGGATGGACGGATCGGGCCGCATCACGTGCGCGCGGTCCGCCGCGTGGAGGTGGATGGGGCAGTCGAACGCGCGCGCCCAGTCCACCATCGTGGCGTAGTAGTGCGGGTGCGAGATGGCGATGGCGCGGATTCCGCCGATGCCGCGGATCATCTCCGTCAAGCCGTCGTCCAGCAGCGGAACGCAGTCCCACAGCACGTTCCCCGCCGCCCCGCGCACGAGCAGCGCCCGCTGTCCAATGGCAAAGTCCGGCGCCATGCCGATCCCCACGAGCCCCGCGTCCTCCGTGCGGACGGCGTTGCGGTGCGAGCGCCGCAGCCGCGCGTGCGTGGTCCACTGCTGGCCGCCTGGGCCCACGTACTGGCGCTCGTCCCGGCAGATGGGGCAGCCGTCCGGCTCCCGCCCGGATTCAGAGAACTGCGTACCGCACGTCGTGCAGATGAAGTGCTCCATCGTCCGTCTCCTGGTCCGGTTCCCGTGTTGCCGACGGGGCAAGATAATCGGAATCCGCCGCATGCGCGCGGCGGGGCGGGGAAGATGGCGGATGCGGGACGGGCGGTGTTCGCGCGGTGGCCGCTGTCGCGCGCGGGCTGTACCGGGCGTGGGCCGGTGCGTATCTTGCCCGCCCGATGCGGGACGGTGTCGGAGCCAGACGAAAACCCAGGGGAGGATGACGACGATGAGCGAGCAGCACGATCACGATCACGGGCATGAGGAGGCGGGCTTCGGGGTGGCCCTGGGCTTCCGGATCTTCGAGGTGGATGGGCAGATCTACATGGCGGAGGCCGAGGTGTCGTCGTACGTGGACGATCCCAAGTCGCTGGGCGCCACGCTGGTGTTCCACAACCTGACGGAGCTGGACCCCACCGCGGCCCCCGGCGAGGACGACGAGGACGAGGGCTGGCGGGTGGACATCGACGAGGAGCTCACGCGCGACGAGGGCGGTGGCACGCGCGACCAGTTCCACGCCATCCTGCGCCAGCTGGCCGCGTTCAGCGAGCAGGACCTGCGGGATTACCTCAAGGAGGCCCGCGAGGGTCACGGCGCCGGGGAGGACGAGGCCGGCGAGGGTGAGGGCGAGGAGTCCTGAACCGCAGGGAATAGGGAATAGGGAATAGGGAATAGCCTGCAACTGCCATTCTCTGCCTGAACGAAGCCCCGCCGCGATGCATGATCGCGGCGGGGCTCGGTTTTACTGCTTGGGGCCGATCAGCAGTGCCGCGGGCGCGGCTCCGGCTGCAGCTCCAGCGCGCACGTCGCGCGCGGAACCTGAACGTGAGCGAACGGTGAGCGCGACGAAGGATCTTGCGTCCAGACCACGGGGCCGGCTCCCTGCCTGGAAGCCGGCCGCGAGTATCGCACGCAAGATCCTTCGTCGCCTCCGTGGATCGTGCACAGGCCGGGATCACGCGGCGGCTCCTCAGGATGAGTAGCGTCGCGGAATCGGGTGTTGAAGCCCGTCCGGTGCCGCGTGAGCTCCGAGACGGGGCTTCTCGCAGGCTTCAACCGCTCCGGCGCGAGACCGGCCGGACGCCGTCTGTCGCCTGCTATTCCCTATTCCCTATTCCCTATTCCCTATTCCCTGCAGTTCAGCCTCGAACACCCGCCGCAGCGCCAAGGCAAACCCGCTCACGTAATCCACGCGGCCGCGGCTGCTGCCCAGGTGCTGGTCCATCACCGTGCAGCGGATGACGGCCACGGCCCCCGCGCGGTGGTAGTCGTCGCGGCTGAAGCCCAGCGCCTCCACCAGCGGCACGGCGCTGTCGCCGTACTCCGGCTGGCGCAGCTCCGTCTTGGTCACGAAGTAGTCCAGCGTCCGCGCGGACCGGGCGTCGCTCACGCTCATCGCGCGGTAGATGCGGTCCACGAACGCGTTGGTCTCCTCCAGCGTCGTCAGCGACGGGTGCGTGACGCCGAAGCAGACGAGGTTCAGGTCCGGCGCGGGGAGCGGCACCACGCGGAACCGGCCCCAGTCGCCGGCGGACAGGCGCCGGTGCAGGATGAGCGCGCCGCGCGCCGTCTCGCCGATCATCCGCCCGTAGCCCCGCGCGTCCAGCGGCAGCACCTTGTGGCTCATCCACACGGCCGCCGCCGCCGCGCCCGGCTTGCTTCCCTCCATGATGAAGCGGCCGATGTACCCCGCCTCCGACGCGCCGCGGTGAAAGATGTACGGCGCCTCCACGGCCACCAGGTCGCGCGAGCGGCGGTCGCGAAAGCTCACCGCGCCGGCGGGGTAGGG
>NZ_DASURI010000215.1:0-3686 GCF_036280135.1 Longimicrobium sp. | reverse complement strand
GCGCCCCCTCCGGGCTCGCGGAGCTCGCCCACCTCCCCCAATAACCCCTGGGGGAGGTTGAACTGCGCTTCACACGAAGTTCAAACTGCTGCCTCTGCTCCCTCTGCGTGAGCAATCCGTTGCAGTTCTCTGCGCCCTCCGCGGCTCTGCGTGAGAAAAGCAGTAATGCCCTGCCGTGGCTCAGAGGAGCGCGATGGCGGCGAGCGCGGAGCCGGCGGCCAGCAGGAGCGCGGACTGCGCGAGACGGCGGCGTCGGACGCGCTTCGCCTCCCGCGCGGACTCGCCGTCGGCCCACGCGGCGGGCGCGTTCGCGGCCAGGTGCACGGCCGCGTCGCGCATGACCCGCGCGAGGCCGGGGTCCACGATCATCCGCGGAAGCTGCTCCAGCGTCACCCAGCGCCGCGTGCGCTCGTGGCGCTCGGGCCAGACGGGCAGCTCCCGCGTGACGCGCATCAGGTAGACGGCCACGAGCGGTCCGTCGTCCCTCCCGCCGTGGCTGTACTGGTCGAAGAGGGCGGCGTCGATCTCGCCGCGCACGCCGGCCTCTTCCCACGCTTCCTGCCGCGCGGACGGGGCGGGCCCCAGCCGCGCCTTGACCTTGCCCTTGGGGATGATCCATCCCTCGCCCCCGCGCGGCGTCACCAGCATCACCTCCACGCCGGTGCCCGTCACGCGGTACGGCAGCGCGGCGGACTGGGGAAACGCCTGCGGATCCATCACGCGTCCATCACTCACTGAAGCTCGCCCGGGTTCACGTGTGCGCGCGACCCCGGGCGAATGCCGTGCCTTCACGGCAGCACGCAGGTAAGCCGCGCGAACGTGGCGGGCTTCTTCTTGGTCCCTTCGCTCGTGAGGACGACGGAGCCGTCCGGCGCGAAGCCGATCCCCTCGCCCTGCCGCTCCTCCAGCGCACGGAGGTCGATGCGGATGGGAGACAGGGCGCCGCTGCCCGTGAGGGACTCCGCGCGATGGATCTCCGCGGACTCCAGCGTGCGCAGGGCGATCCACCGTCCGTCCGGGCTGGCATCCGCCCCCGTGATGCGCATCGGCCGATCCACCCGCTCCGGCGACAGCACGCGGACGCGCTCCAGCACCGTTTCCGCGCCGGGCGCCGCGCTGGCCGGGGCGCGGTAGACGGCGATGGGCCCGCTCTCGCCCTTGGTGACCACGTGGATGGCGCCGTTGAGCACGAACAGCGCTTCGGCGTCGTGGGCGCCATCCGGGTAGCGCAGGCGGATGGCCTCCGCGGGCGCGGACTGCCCCGAGCGCGGCGACGGCTCCGGCACGCGGTAGACGGTGACGAAGGGGCGCCGCGCCTCGTTGTCGCCGATGTCGCCGATGAAGAGGCAGTCGCCGCCGGCGGGGCAGGGGCCCCGCGCCACGTCCTCCCAGTCTTCCAGGGCCGCCCCCGCGATCCGCACCCGGCCGACCGTCCGTCCTTCCATGTCGACGGCGTACAGCAGCGGATCGCCGGAGTCCTCGTGCGTCCAGAAGATGCCCGGGTGGGCCGCGCTCACGGCCACGCCGCTGCTTTCGCGCAGGTCGTCGTCCAGGGGCCGCGGCCCGCCGTCCGGCCGGCAGGTGGCGTCCGCCAGCTCCGGCGCGGACGGCACCGGCTTCGTGAGCGCCTCCGCGGCCCGCGGCTCGGGCACGTCCGCCGGCGCGGCCTCGATCGTCGACCGGCCGCCGCCGGTCGCGTACGCCACCGCGGCAATCATCAGGAGGGCGACGAACAGCACGCCGCCGAACTTGTACAGCCCTCTCTCCGCCATCATTCCACTCCCTTGCGATGTACGCGGCCGTCGGGGCGGGCGCGGGGACAATGCCGCGCGCCCGCCGTGGGGCCTAGCGGCGGAAGACCGCCGTCTGCCCGCCCTCCAGCCGCACCGTCAGCGTGCCGCCGTCCAGCGTGCCCGTGGCGAGGTCGTCCACGTCCACGCTCGCGGCGTCATCCGCGTCGGCGGCGTCTGCGGAATCGTCGTCGCCATCGTCGTCCGTGAAGGTGACGGCGGTGCCGGAGAGGGTGTAGCGGCCCTGCTCCGTGTCGCGGTCCTCGCGCGCGGCCTGGCCGTCGCACAGCTCGCGCTCCGTCGCCTCCAGCGTCCACGTGCCGTCCGCCAGGACGAGCGTGGCGGACACCAGCTCGTCGCGGCAGGCGCCGTCCGTCTCCACGACGGTGGGCAGCGCGCGGCCGTCCACCTGGGCCAGCGTGTACGTGCCCGGCACGCCGGGCGCGGGGTTCTGCGCGCCGGAGCGCGTGGCGGCCACCGCGAGGGCGGCGGTGCCAAGGCCCGCGAGCGCCAGGGTCTTCATCGTCATCATCCTGCCCTGCTCCTTGTCCATCGGTTTCCAGCTGGCGACGGGGCGCGAAGCCCCGGCCCGTCGTGTCCGGCATCCGCGAAAGGGCGGATGCACGGACCTCAGTCGCGGTCCGCGGAGACCCGGCTCCGCAGCCCGCTCACGCGCCGGTCGAACGCCGGACGCTGCTCCGGCGTGAGGACCTGGCGCATCTCGTTGTACGATTCGTCCGCGATGCGCTGGATGTCGGGAAGGCGGCCTTCCCAGTACGCCTCCAGCCGGTCCTCGCGCCGGTCGCGGATGTCCTCGATGCGCTCCCGCTGCGCGTCCGTAAGGCTCATCCCGGAGAACAGCCGCTCGTCGGCGGGCACGGCGTCCTCGTCCAGGAAGTCGAACCAGTCCAGCCCCAGCGCCTCTTCGGCCGCCATTCCCGCCAGCCCGCCCACGACGAAGGTGGCCGCCAGCAGCAGCGCGCCGATCATCCGCGCGGTCTGCCTCACGGCGCCGACCCCGTGTCCATGGCGCGCAGCAGCTCCGCGCCCGTGGGCACCCGACCTTCCTGCGCCCACGCCTCCGACGCGGAGACCAGCCCCTGCAGGGTTTCCGCGCGCGTCTCGCGGCGCTCCAGGGCCACCTCCACGGGGACGAGCATGAGCACCGCGGCGGCCGCGGCGGCCAGCAGGGGCCGCTGCCACCCGGCAATGAGGGTCAGCGCGTCCTGGCGGCGCTGCGCCAGGACGCCGTCCACGCGCACGAGCGTGGCGTCGAACACGGCCCGCCAGCGGGCGGGGTCGCGCGCCGGGTCCAGCGAGGACAGGTCCAGCGGTCGTTCATCCATCGCGTTCCTCCTCCAGTTCCGGCAGCAGCCCGCGGACACGGCGGCGGGCGTGGTGCAGGTGCGACCGCACGGTCCCCGCCGGCAGCCCCATGCGCTCGGCGATCTCGCGGTGCGTCCACCCTTCCAGATCGTGCAGCAGCAGCACCTCGCGGCGCTCCTCGGGCAGCGTGCGCAGGGCGGCCATCAGCCGCTCGTGCGCGTCGCCCCGCTCCGCCAGCGCCTCGGGCGATGCCCCGGCCGCGTGGATCTCCATCCCGTCGATGGAGAGGATGGGTCGGGCGCGGGCCCGCAGCTGGTCGCGGCCGCGGTTGCGGACGATCTGCATGAGCCACGCGCCAAAGCGGTCCGGCTGGCGGCACTCGTCGATGCGCTGCATGGCGGTCACGAAGGCGTCCTGGCACACGTCGTCGGCGTCCGCGTCGTCGCCGGTGACGGCGAGGGCCACGGCGCGGCAGGCGCGCAGGTAGCGCTCGGCCAGGGCACCGGCCGCCTGCCGGTCCCCGCGCCGCACGCGCGCGACCAGTCGAGCATCCGTTTCGCCGGTCATTCT
>NZ_DASURI010000214.1:0-7067 GCF_036280135.1 Longimicrobium sp. | reverse complement strand
TCACGCACTCACGCACTCACGCACTCTTCGGCGTGATGTCGCCGGGCGGCTCGGGCACGTACGGATCGCGCAGGTGCACGGGCCTGGCCTTGCTGCGCGCGCGCAGGTTCAACAGCTCCACGAACACCGAGAAGCCCATGGAGAAGTAGATGTAGCCCTTGGGGATGTGGTGCCCCAGGCCGTCGGCGATCAGCGTGACGCCAATGAGCAGCAGGAACGCCAGGGCCAGCATCTTGACCGTGGGATGCCGCTCCACGAAGCCGCTGATGGCCCCCGCCGACACCAGCATCACGGCCACGGCCACCAGCACGGCCGCGATCATCACCGCGATCTGGTCCACCATCCCCACGGCGGTGATCACGCTGTCCAGCGAGAACACCACGTCCAGCACCAGGATCTGCGCGATCACCGCCCCGAACGAGGCGGGGATCCTGGCGGACGAATGCCCCTCCTCCCCCTCCAGCCGGTTGTGCATCTCGTGCACGGCCTTGCCCATCAGGAACAGGCCGCCGCCCAGCAGGATCAGGTCGCGCCCGCTGAAGGCGTGGCCGAACAGCGCGAACAGGGGCTGCGTGAGCCGGACGATCCAGCTGATGGAGAACAGCAGCAGGATGCGGCTCACCACGGCCAGCAGCAGGCCCGTGGTCCGGGCCCGCTTGCGCTGCTCCGGGGGCAGCTTGCCGGCCAGGATGGAGATGAAGATGACGTTGTCCACCCCCAGCACCAGCTCCAGCGCCAGGAGGGTGAGGAACGCGACCCACACCTGCGGATCGGAAAAGAGCTCCATGGAGACGGTCGGACGGTGTGAGAGGGCCGAAAGGCCGTCCGCGCATTCGCGCGGACGGCTCGCGAAGGTCGGTCAGGCGGCGCGCGCCAGCTGCTCCAGGCGCCGCACGCGGTCTTCCGTGGGGGGGTGCGTGCTGAACATGCGTGCCACCCCGCCGCCGAACGACGACAGCGGGTTCACCTGGGCCAGGGGCGCCACGGCGGGCGACACCTCCATGGGAATGCGGTGCGCGTAGTCGTCCAGCTTGCGCAACGCGCCGGCCAGGGCCAGGGGACGGCCACAGATCTCCGCGCCCACGGCGTCGGCCTTGAACTCGCGCTGGCGGCTGATGGCCATCTGCACGAGCCCGGCGGCCACGGGCGCCAGCAGGGCAAAGACGATCCCGCCCCCGCCGTCCTCCTCGTCGCCGCCGAAGAGGCTGCTCCAGATGGCATTCTGCCCCAGGGAGCTCACTGCGCCGGCCAGGGTGGCCGTGAAGGTCTGCAGGAGCATGTCGCGGTTCTTGATGTGCGCCAGCTCGTGGGCGATCACGCCCTCCAGCTCGTCCGGCGCAACCAGCTGCAGCAGCCCCTCCGTCACGCAGACGACGGCGTGCTCGGGGTTGCGGCCCGTGGCGAACGCGTTGGGCTGCGCGTGCGGCGCCACGGCCACCACGGGCATGGGCAGGCCGGCCCGCTGGCGCAGGCGGTCCACCATCTCGTACAGCCAGGGCGCGCTTTCGCGCGACACCTCGTGCGCGCCGTACATCCGCAGCACCATGCGCGCGGAGTTCCAGTACGCAAAGAGGTTCATGGCGCCGGCGAGCACCAGGGCGATCACCAGCCCGCCACGGCCGCCGACGGCTCCACCCACGGCCGCCACCAGCGCCGTGAGCAGCGCCATCAGCCCGAAGACTTTGACGTTGTTCATCCTTCCAGATTGTGCGTAGCCTCGTCAGCGCCGGCCGCACGGTGCGGCACGGCGCCCGTCCGCCGGGAGGGCGAACGGCGATGAACTGCGGACGGCTACGCGGCGGGCGGGGCCCGCGGAAGGGGCGAGCGCGCGAACGGCGCCGCTCGCCGGGGGGTACGCGGCGCGCGCGGCGCCGGTGCCCGGATGATCGTGGAGACGGGAAGAAGCTCCGGCAGGACCGCCGGGAGCGGGGCGCCGCCCAGGTCCGCGTCCCCGCGCGGCGGCTGCACGGGGCGCGCGGAAGCCGCGCGCCAGGCGGAGACGCCGGGCGACTTTTCGCTTCGGGGTGCCGAAGCGTGGACGGGCACGACCCCGACGAGCAGCGCCGCGAGAAGCAGCGCCAGCAGCAGCCGGGGACGGGACGAGCGGTGCGAAGGGCTCACGCGTGAAATCTAATGCACGCCCCGCGCCGTGTGCCAGCGCCGCGTAACGGAAGGCGTCGTGCGGATGCGCGCGGCACCGCAAGCGCGTAGCTTGCAGCAAAGCCGACGATCGGGAGATGGAGCGGGCGGGATCCAGAGGAAGAGACCAGCTCCCTGCCCCGCAACCCGCCCCACCCCCCGGCCCCCTCCCCGCTCGTTCCTCGCGGAGAGGGGGAGAAAAGCGGCAGGGGCGGCGGACCGGTCGCCGTTGCGTGAGGAATGCGCGCCCGCAGGGCCGAGACCGCGGAGTGTCGGGACAACAGCAGTATCGTTGTCCCCGACACGGATGGGGCTCGGCGCCGTTGGCAACAGTTGTATCGTTGCCTACGGCGCGCGCAGCCCGGCCCCCGCTTGCGGGGGACACGCCCAAATCCTGCTGTTCCAACGCAGTTGCAGTTCCAAGAGCCGTTCGTACGCACTCAACAAGAGGATGGGATGGGGATCGGCACGGAGGTCCTGATCGTTCTGCTGCTGCTGGTGGCGAACGGCGTGTTCGCCATGAGCGAGATCGCCGTGGTGAGCGCGCGCAAGGCACGGCTTCAGCAGCGCGCCGACGAGGGCGACCACGCCGCGCGCCGCGCCCTGCAGCTGGCCGAGCGCCCCGAGCGCTTTCTGGCCACGGTGCAGGTGGGCATCACGCTGGTGGGCACGCTGGCCGGCGCGTTCGGCGGCGCGGCCATCGCGGAGCCGCTGGCGGGCTACTTTGCCACCGTCCCCACCGTGGCCCGGTACGCCGAGCCGCTGGCCCTGGGCCTCGTGGTGATGGGCATCACGTACATGTCGCTCATCGTGGGCGAGCTGGTGCCCAAGCAGATCGGCCTGAACCACCCGGAGCGCATCGCGGGGCTGGTGGCGGGGCCCATGGACGTGCTGTCGCGCGTGGCCCGGCCCCTGGTGTGGCTGCTGACGACGTCCACGCAGCTGGTGCTTCGCGTGCTGCGCATCCGCAAGCCCGAGGACCCGCCCGTGACCGAGGCGGAGATCACCGTGCTGCTGGAGCAGGGCACGCAGGCGGGCGTGTTCGAGGAAGAGGAGCAGGAGCTGGTGGAGCGGGTGTTCTGGCTGGGCGACCAGCGCGTCGTCTCGCTGATGACGCCGCGGCACCGCATCGTCTGGCTGGACGTGGACGCGTCGGTGGAGGAGCACCGCCACGCCATGGTGGAGCACCGCTACTCGCGCTACCTGGTGTGCCAGGGCGCGCTGGACCACGTGCTGGGGATGGTGGACGTAAAGGACCTGTGGGCGGCGGAGCTGCGCGGCCAGCGCGTGGACGACCTGCGCCCCCTGCTGCGCCAGCCGCTGTTCATCCCCGAGAGCACGCGGGCGCTGCACGTGCTGGAGCAGTTCCGCGAGACGGGGACGCACCTGGCGCTGGTCGTGAACGAGTACGGCGGCACGGAGGGCATCGTGACGCTGAACGACGTGCTGGAGGAGATCGCGGGCGAGATGGGCCAGACGGGGCGCGCGGCCGTGTCCCCGCCCATCGTCCGCCGCGACGACGGCTCGCTGCTGGTGGACGGCTCGCTGTCGATGGAGGAGTTCCGCGAGCTGCTGGACCTGGAGGACCGGCGGCAGGAGCTGCGCGAGTACCGCACGCTGGGCGGATGGGTGTTCACCACGCTGGGTCACGTGCCGCGCCCGGGCGAGCACTTCGACGCCAACGGCTACCGCGTGGAGGTGGTGGACATGGATGGCAACCGCATCGACAAGGTGCTCGTGGCCCCCCTCGCCCGCCCCCGCGAGGACCGCGAACCGGCGGAGGATTGAACCGCATTCTCACACGGGGCCTGCGGCCAACGGAGTCAACGGTAACGGATGGAAGACGTTGACTCCGCGTGGGAATCCGTCGCGCGGTGTCCGCTCCGCGCGAGAAGCGTCGATCGGGCCGGGACTGGGGTACTCTGCGCCCTCCGCGGCTCTGCGTGAGAATGCAGTTGCCGTTCCGGACCGGGATGAACGCAGAAGCGCCGCAAGGAGAGGTTCCTTGCGGCGCTTCGTCATGCCCGGAGTCGGACTCGAACCGACAATCCCTCACGGGAGGCAGATTTTGAGTCTGCTGCGTATACCATTTCGCCATCCGGGCCCGGCAGGCGGAGAATCTAACGAGAGCGCGGACCGGAATCAATCGTTCCCGGGCGCCGGCACGCCGAATCCCTCTTCCTCCAGCAGCTGCAGCGCGTACACGGCCCGGCGCAGGGCGCGGACGGTGTCGCCCGTGGCCAGCCCCTCGCGGGCGCCGGCAAGCAGGCGCCGCGCCCGCCGCACGTTGGCGCTCTCCCCCGCCCCGGGCTTGCCCAGCCGCTCCTCGATGGAGGCCAGCAGCCGCACGCCCACGCCCAGCGCGGAGTGCTCGCGGGCCAGGATAGTGCCCCGCGCGATGTGCAGCACGGCCACGGTGGTGTCGCCCGCGACCATGGCGCCGCGCGCGGCGGCGGCCTCGGCGGAGACGCCCATGGCGGCCGCCTCCAGCTCCGGGTAGCGGCCCGTGGCCAGGCGCTCGCGGGCGCGGTCCGTCCACGAGTCCAGCGCCGCCAGGGGCACCAGGACGCGCAGGGGGTCCGGCGCGCGCGCCAGGGAGCCGGCCACCAAGCGCAGCGCGTCGTCTTCCAGGGCCAGCGACTCCTCGATGCGCCCGGCGCCCCGCGCGCGGCCGGCGGCCTCGCGCAGCTGGCGGGCCTGGGCGGCCGCGGCGCCGTCCTCCGCCAGCCAGGGCAGCCACGTGTCGGCGCGGGCCATGCCCTGCGGCTCGGCCACGGCCACCCAGGCGCCGCCGGAGACCACCTGCACGTACGACGTGGGCGCCGTGCCGGCATCGTCGCACGCCGCCAGGGCGAGCACGGCCGCCAGCGCGAGCATGCGCGCGGGGAGCGGGAACCTGCGAACCATCGGGGACGCGGAGTGCACGGGAGGGCGGAAAGAGGGGCAACGACAAAGTTTAGGCACGCGGCGCCACCCGGTCAAGCGAGGGGCCGGCGGCGTGCTTGACACCCCGTTTCGGGGCGGGATAGGTTGACGGACGTTCGAACCACCTTTGGACAAGGCAGGCGCGTTTGTCGATGACGGACGAGAGAAGCGCGTACGACGAGAAGCTGGAGAGCATTCTCCGGACCGCCGCGCAGATCTTCGCGGAGAAGGGCTACCACCAGGCCAGCATCCGCGACATCGCCCGCGCCACCGGCGTGAGCCTCTCGGGACTGTACTACTACTTCAACAGCAAGGAAGAGCTCCTCTTCCTCATCCAGGACCACGCCTTCGGCACGCTGCTGGGCAACCTGGAGCGGCTGCTGGACGGGGTGACGGAGCCGCACCGGCGGCTGCGCATCCTGATGGAGAACCACCTTCGCTACTTCATCGCGAACAAGTTCGAGATGAAGGTGCTTTCGCACGAGGCGGAGGCGCTCACGGGGGACTACCGGCGGCGGGTGAACGCCAAGAAGCGGCGGCTCACCGAGATCGCCATGGAGATCCTGAACGAGCTGCGCCCCGACGGGGACATCGATCCCCGCGTGGCCACGTTCGCCATGTTCGGGATGATGAACTGGCTGTACAACTGGCACCGTCCGGACCGTGACGTTGACCTGGACAAGATCGTGGACGACATGTACCGCATCTTCGTCGAGGGCTTTCTCCCCGCGGGGAGCACGGTGCCGGCCGGGGCGCGCGACACCGCGCCGGGCGAGCCGCGCCCGTCCATCTGGCGCTCGGGCGGGGCGGACGAATAGCCGCCCCTGCCGCATTCACTTCTCACGCACGTTGAAAAACGATGGCTACCGCGACCGCTGAAGTCCCGACCGAGACCAGGACCCTGGTGCACTACGAGGTGCGCGACGGCGTGGCGATCTTCACCCTGGACGATCCGCCGGCCAACACGTACACGCACGAGATGATGCGGCAGATCGACGACTGCATCCTGCGCGCGCGGTTCGACCCGTCGGTGGACGTGATCGTCATCACGGGCCAGGGCGAGAAGTTCTTTTGCGCCGGCGCCAACATCAACATGCTGCAGAAGGCCGATCCGACCTGGAAGTACTACTTCTGCCTGCATGCCAACGAGACGCTGCTCAAGCTGGAGCACACGCCCAAGCTGGTGATCGCGGCCCTCAACGGCCACACGGTGGGCGGCGGCCTGGAGATCGCCATGGCGGCGGACCTGCGCATCGCGCGGCGCGGCGCCGGCAAGATCGGCCTGCCCGAGGTGGCGCTGGGCGTGCTTCCGGGCACGGGCGGCACGCAGCGCCTCACCAAGCTCGTGGGCGCCAGCAAGGCCATCGAACTCATGGTGCAGGGCAACAACATCGACTTCGACGAGGCGAAGTCGATGGGCATCGTGAACCAGGTGATCGACGCCGAGGGCAAGGACGCGTTCCTGGCCTCGGTGCTTGAGTACGCGCGCCAGTTCACGCGCCCCAACAAGGCCACGTTCGCCGTGGGCAACATCAAGCGCAGCTGCCAGAGCGGCGCCGAGCTGCCCCTGGAGCAGGGCCTTGCCCTGGAGCGCGAGCTGCAGGCGCTGCTGTTCAACTCCTCCGACGCCAAGGAGGGCCTGAACGCCTACGTGGAGAAGCGCACGCCGCAGTTCACGGGCAAGTAAGCGTCTCGGGGTTTGCGGGAGGGCGTGGGCCTTGGGCCGGCGCCCTCCTTTCTGTTTTGGGGCCCTCACCCCGCTCGGGCCCTCACCCCGCTCGTTCCTCGCGTCCCTCTCCCGCAAACTGCGCGGGAGAGGGTATACACTTCGACGAGTTGAGTGCCCGGTAGCCGGCATCCGGCGCGATGAAGGTCTCCCCTCTCCGCGAGGAACGAGCGGGGAGGGGCGGGCTGCTGCCGGCACGGGCTGTCCGGATGCCCTCGATGAAGGTCTCCCCCTCCCCCGCGAAGCGGGGGCAGGGGGTCGGGGGGAGGGGGCCCTC
>NZ_DASURI010000213.1:0-8621 GCF_036280135.1 Longimicrobium sp. | reverse complement strand
GGAACGGATCTCGTTCCCGGCGTCCTCCGTTCTCCCCCGCCCTTCGCGATCAGCGCCCGGACGACGTGCGCCAGGGCCTGGTCCGTGGCGCACGCCTCCGTCACGTCGGCGGATCGACGCGCACCACGTTGTCGTCCCGCTCCCGCTGGATCAGCGTTCCGAACGGATCGATGCCCGCCCGCGCCGGTGCCCGCGGCACCGTGACGGTGAGGGTCTGGCGGCCGCTCCGGATGCGGTGCGGGCGCAGGTAGAGCGGGTCCCCCGCCCCCGCGCCGAACACCCCCACGTCCACCAGGTCGTCCATGGGGACCTCTGTCTCCACCCCCACGCTGTCCGCCCGCACCTTCCTGGCGACCACGTCCATCGTCACGCGGTACGCGCCGGCGCCGGCCGGCTGCACCCGCACCGCCTCGGCGCGCACGTCCCACAGGGTGATGTGCTCGAACAGGTCGCGCAGCAGGGGGCGCAGAGAGTCGGGGGTCACGGCCCGCAGCTCCGCGTACAGGTCGCGCGAGGTGGGGTACGGGGGGCCCGCGTCGCGGTACCGCTCCAGGAAGCGGCGCAGCGCGGCGTTCACGCGGGCCTCTCCCAGGCGCTCGCGCAGCGTGTACATCACCACCGCGCCCTTGTGGTAGTAGAGGTAGCCCTGGTCCTCCACGTCCAGCAGCGGCACCTCGCGGCTGGAGAACACTCGGCGGCCCTGCAGGTAGCCGTCCATCTCGTAGTCGTAGAAGCGGCGCACCTGCGCCCGCCCCAGCGCCGCTTCCATGGTCATCATGGCGCTGTACTGCGCCAGCGTTTCGGAGACCAGGGCCCTGCCCGGCACGTCGGCGCCGCTCACCTGGTTGCCCCACCACTGGTGAGCCGTCTCGTGCGCGGTGACGAAGAAGGGGCGGTCCACGTCGCCCGGCTTCACCCGCGTGAGAAACGCCCCTGCTTCCGAGAAGGCGAGGGTCTGCGGGTGCGCGCGGTTGGAGCCGGCGTAGAGGGGCACCTCCACCACCCGCAGCTCGCGGTAGGGATAGGGGCCAAAGTGGGCCGTGTTGTAGTCCAGCGCGGCCCGCATGCCCCGCACCATGCGGTCCACGTTGAAGGCGTGCGCGGGATGGTACAGCACGCGGAGCGACACGCCGTTCCACCGGGCGCCACGCTCCGCGTACGCGGCCGAAAAGACCGGCGCGCCAAAGGAGAGGGGCGCCTCCGTGCGGTAGTGAAAGTAGCGCCGGCCCCCCTCCGTCCACTGCCGCACGAGCGTGCCGGGGGTGAGGGCCGTTTGCCCGGCGCCCGTCCCGATCACGGCGTCCAGCCGCACGCGGTCGTCGTCGCCGCGGAAGCCGGAGCCGTGCCGCAGCGCCCGCGGGTCGCCGGGGGCGGGGCGCCGCCGCGGCGCGAGCCCGTGCTCGCGCCGGGCCCGCGCGTCGTCCAGCTCCAGCGCCGGCTGGTACCCCACGAACGGCAGCCAGCCGCGGCCGAAGTAGCTGCCGTTGCGCACCACCGCCGTGGAAATGCCGCTGTTGGGAAAGCCGCGGGGACGAAAGGCCACGTCAAAGCGCAGGCGCAGCGAGTCGCCGGGCGCCAGCGGGCGCTCCAGGGCGTAGATGCGGTACTGCACCCGCGGGTCGTCCAGCACCCGCCGCGCGGGGCGGTCGAACGAGAGGGCGCGCGCACGCACCTCGGGCGCGACGAGGACGTGGACGGAGTCGATCGCCCGGTCCGTGCGGTTCACGAGACGGTAGGTGCCGCGAAGCTCCGCCGCGCCCTCCCCGGGGTAGATCTCCACCCGCAGCTCCGCGGCCGCCACGCTCGGCTGCGGCGCGTCCTCGTACCGCTTGTAGCGCCGCTCGTACTCCGCCCACGGGGCGGCGGCCCCGCGGGGCGTGCGGTACGGGTTCAGGACGTTGGTGTTGTAGAAGAGAAAGCCGCCCAGCGCCACGATGAGCACCGCCGCCGCGGCCCCCGCGCGGGCCGCCGCCCCCGTGAAGCGCGCCCGCGCCACCCGGAGCCGCCGCCCGTCCATCCGCCCGCGCACCCAGAACAGCCGCGCGGCCACGGCCAGCAGCAGGGCCCACGCCGCCCAGTACAGCTTGAACCAGGTCCACGGCCCGGGAAACGGGCCAAAGCCGTTCATGTCGGAGTAGACCCATCCCGGGTCCGAGGCGTAGCGCAGCAGGTTGTGCCGGATGCCCAGCCGGTCCGAGAGCAGCGTGACGAGAAAGAGGGCCACCACCACCAAGTGGCCCACGTACTTCTGGTTCACCACCACGTGCACGGCCATGGCCAGCGCCGCCAGCAGCAGGGAATCCACCAGCTTGATGCCGAAGAGGATCCGCAGGTACAGGCCCGGCTCGTAGCGGTGGTAGCCCTGCAGCGTCTGCAGCAGCACCCCGGAGGCCATCAGCGCCGCCTGCACGCCGAGCAGCACGACGGCCAGCGCCAGGAAGCGCCCCGCCAGGAACACCGGGGTGGGCACCGGCGCCGCGTCCTCGATCTCGCTCACCCGCACGTCGCGCTCGCGCCACACCAGCTCCCCCGCGAACAGCGCCACCAGCAGGGTCACCACCACCGACGCCCCCTCCCCCAGCACCGTCCCCGCCACCAGGCGGGTGACGGGCCACGTGGAGGTGCCGAACGCCTCGGAGCCCACGTCCCACCCCACCCCCATCACCAGGCCGACCATGAGCAGCAGGATCACCGCGAAGGCGGGGTTGCGGGCCACCTCCCCCAGGGAGCGGCGCGCCACCCGCAGCGTCTGCCACGCGCGCGTCCGCGCCCCAAAGCGCCCCGCCACCGGCGGGACCGCGGCCGGGGCGGGCCGGACCGGCGCGTGGGACGGCTCGCGCTCCACGCGCGCCCGGCGCCCGGCGTCCGTGTGCGCGAAGCGAAAGCGGCGCAGGAGAAGCGTGAGCACGGCCGCGGCCACGCCCATCCACGCCAGGCGGTTCCAGAGCAGGAGCCCGGGATAGCCGATCAGGCGCGTGTCCAGCTCCACCGGCGTCCAGTAGCGGGTGAGCCGGTCCAGGACGGAGATGCCGAAGGGGTCCGCCAGCACCGCCAGCCCCGGGCGGGTGATGCGCCGCTGCAGCTCGCTGGAGAACAGGTAGGCCAGGAAGAGCCCGATGGCGCCCACGTACGCGGGAAGCACCTGCCGGGTGCGCGCCGCGACGGCAAAGAGGAGCGCGCCCACCAGGAGCGCGTTGGGGAGCAGAAAGAGCAGGTACGGCTGCACGTAGGCGGCCGGGAGGACCGGGCCGAACATCCGCGGGTCCAGGTACGGCATCCGGGACCCCGCCAGCAGCCCCAGGGGCACGCCCAGGAGAAGGACCGCGTTCACGGCCAGGGCGCCCAGGAAGCGCCCGCCCAGGTACTCGCCCGGGCGAACGGGGGCCGTGTAGACCAGGGGGTGCATCCGGGCCTGCACGTCGCGCGTGGCCGCGTCGGCAAAGAGCGCCGCCGTCACCAGCATCCCCAGCATCCCGGCCACGGTGCAGCCCACGGCCACCTTCTGGGGGCCGTTCACGTGGCTGTTGCCGCCGTTCACCACGTGCACCAGCAGGAACCCCGCCCCGAACAGGAGCAGGGCGTACAGCCAGGTGGAGACCCGCCGCAGCCGGTACTCCACCTCGAAAAGGAAGATCTCCCGGAGCTTCACCCGCCCACCTCCGCCGGCGCGGCGCGCCCGCCGGCGCCGTGCCCGGCCATGACGGCAAAGTACACGTCCTCCAGCCCCGGCTCCACCGGCTCGAACGCCGCGCCCGGCGGCGTCTCGCCGTACACGTGCACCACCGTACGCCCCGCCAGCAGCCGGGTGGAGATCACGGCGTGCGCCCGCTCCACCTCCGGCAGCGCCGCCCGGGGGATGACCCGGCGCCAGATCCGCCCCCGCAGCTCCTCCACGGCGCCCAGCGGCTCGGCCTCCAGCAGGATGCGGCCGCGGTTGATGATGGCCATGCGGCTGCACAGCTCGGCCACGTCCTCCACGATGTGCGTGGACAGGATCACCACGGCGCGCTCGCCCAGCTCGCTCAGCAGGTTCAGGAAGCGCACCCGCTCCGCCGGGTCCAGCCCCGCCGTGGGCTCGTCGACGATGATGAGCCGCGGGTCGCCCAGCAGCGCCACCGCCACGCCGAAGCGCTGCCGCATCCCCCCCGAGTAGCCGCCCAGCTTCTCCCTGCGCACGTCCCACAGGTTCGTCTGCCGGAGCAGGGCCTCCACCACCTCCCGGCGCGTCGTTCGGTCCGTGATGCCCTTGAGCACGGCAAAGTGCTCCAGCAGCCGCTCCGCGCTCACCCGGGGATACACGCCGAACTCCTGCGGCAGGTAGCCCAGCGTCTGCCGCACCCGGTCCCGTTCGCGCAGCACGTCGATGTCGCCCAGCCGCACGGAGCCCGCGTCGGGCGCCTGCAGCGTGGCCAGCGTGCGCATCAGCGTCGACTTCCCGGCGCCGTTGGGCCCCAGCAGGCCGTACATCCCCCGGGGAATGGTCAGGGTGACCCCGTCCAGGGCCTGGACCCCGTTGGGATACCGCTTGGACAGGTCCCGGATCTGCAGTTCCATGACGGCGATGAGGGGCGACGAGGGCGGAGGAGGAACGGACGCACGCGGCGTCTCCGGGCGTGCGCGCCGAACGCGCGGCGCCGCCTCTCCGGGGACGGGAGGCGGCAGCCGTTTGTTTCAGCCCCGGGCGCGCGCGGGGGTCAGGCCGAGGCCACGCGGGCCAGGGCCTGCATGGCGGCGCGGAGCTTTTGCTCCGTCTCCATGAACTCGTTCACGGGGACGGACTCGGCCATGATGCCGGCGCCGGTGTTGAGGTACGTGAGCCCGCCGTAGCGGAACACGCCGCGGATGGCCAGCGAGAAGCGGCAGTCCGCGCTCCCCGAGACCCAGCCGATGACGCCGGAGTACAGCGACCGCGGGCCGGACTCCAGCGTGCGCAGCAGCCGCACGGCGGGCTCGCGGGGAAAGCCGGCGATGGTCACGCTGGGGAACACGGCCCACAGCGCCTCCAGCACGTGCCGGTCGGGGCTCACGCGGCCCTGGATGGTGGAGCTCAGGTGCTGCACGTACTGGTGGATGGAGATGTCCATGAGCCCGCGCACCCCCAGGCTCCCGTGCTCGCACACGGGCTCCAGCTGCCCCAGCAGCGTGGTGACCGACAGCACGTGCTCCACGATCTCCTTGTGGTCGTGCCGCAGCTCGTGGCGCAGCGCCTCATCGTCGTCGAACGACGCGCCGCGCTTTCGCGTTCCCGCCAGGGGGTTGGACTCCAGCCGCCGCGCGTCGGCCGACACCAGCAGCTCGGGCGAGGCCACCATGGCCGCCAGGTCGCCGAACTCCAGCAGGAACCCGTCGGAGTGCGTGCGCGACTCGGTGATGGCCTCGAACAGGTCCAGCGGGTCGTACCGCACGTCGAACGTCTGGTGGCGCGAGAGCACCACCTTTTGCACCACGCCTGCGTTCAGCGCCTCCACGGCGCGGGCCACGCTCCCCTCGAACGCCTCGCGCGGAACCCCGCCCACGGGCTCGATGCGCACGTCGCGGGGCGCGGCGGGGCGGCGCGGGAGGGCCACCGTCAGGAACGGCGCCACGTCGAAGCCCGTGGTGGTCCAGTGCGTCACGTTGCCGTCCGGCGTGAACTCCACCCGCTCGCCGGGAACGATGAACTCCGCCAGGGGCGCGGGGTTGCGCACCCCCTCGGGGTACGAGGCCGATCCCGCGTCGATGGCGTCGAACGCCACGAACCCCATGGCCTTGCGATGGTCGCCCGGCGCCGTCATGGCGGCCAGCCGCTCCCGCCAGTCGGGGAGGAACTCCGCGTCCGTGACCCGCAGGTGGTCCACCGGCGCCCAGCCGATCTCGGCGCGGCCGGGGGTGAGGTGAAGGTACGCGTGGGCGCCCAGCACCCCCGCGTCCCGGAGCCGGCGATAGGTCGCGCAGGCGTCGAAGGACCCGCGAAACCGACATGCCCTGACCGTCATCCCATTCCCTTGCGATACGTTTCGATGAGCGCGCGCTCCAGCGCGCGGGGCGGCCGCACCCCGTCCAGGATCTCCGCCACGGCGGCGCACACGGGGAGCGACAGCCCGGCGCCCGCCGCCAGCGGCGCCACGGCCCGCACGGCGCCGATCCCCTCCGGCACCTCCGGCAGCGCCGCCACGATCTCGTCCAGCCGCCGCCCCTGCCCCAGCTCCATCCCCAGCCGCCGGTTGAGCGACTGGGGGCTGGACGCCGTGAGAAAGACGTCGCCGATGCCGGCCGGGCCGTCGAACGCCGCGGGGTCCGCGCCCAGGGCCGTGCCCAGCGCGCGGATCTCCGCCAGCGTGCGGGCCACCACCAGCCCCAGCCCGTTGTAGCCCATCCCCGCCCCCAGGCCCATGGCCGCGGCGATGGAGACGGTGTTCTTGAGCACGGACACCAGCTCCACGCTGAACAGGTCCGCGCCGGCCACGACGGCCAGGTGCGGGGCCGCCAGCGCCCGGGCCGCCCGCGCCCGCGCCTCGGCCGAGGGCGAGGCGACGACGAGGGAGCTGAGCTGCCCCGCCATGATCTCGCCCGTGATGTTGGTGCCGCCGAGGGTGCCCACCGGGCACCCGGGCGCCGCGTCGGCGAGCACGCGCGACATCAGCCGCAGCGACGGGTGCTCGATGCCCTTGGTGGCGGAGAAGAGCGCGGTATCCTGCTCCGCCAGCGCGCCGATCTCCCGCGCCGCGGCGGCGAACGCCGTGGAGTGCACGGCCACGACGACGAGCCCCGCGCCGGCCAGGGCCTCGCCCAGCGACGCCGTGGCCCGCAGCCGCAGATCCAGCGCGTGGGCGGGGCGGGCGGGGTGCCGGTGGTCGCCGTTGACGGCGTCCGCGGCCGCGGGCGAGGCGCACCAGAGGACGCACGCGTGGCCGCCGGCCGCCATCACGTGGGCCAGCGTGGTGCCCATGGAGCCGTCGCCCACGACGGCGCAGCGCGGGGGGGCGGCGGGGAGGCTACTGTCCACCGGTCACCTCGAGGGTCTGCCCGGAGACGAAGCCGGACTCGTCCGAGGCCAGGAAGGCGACGACGGTGGCCAGGTCCGCGGGGGTGGCCAAGCGGCGGAGGGGAACGGCGTCCATCATGGCGTCCATCTCCGCCGGGGTGCGCCGCGCCAGCAGCGCCTCGATGCGGGGCGTGCGCGTGACGCCGGGCGCGGCGGCGTTGCAGCGGATGCCGAACGGCCCCAGCTCCACGGCCAGCTTGCGCGTGAGGGCGTTCACCCCGGCCTTGGAGACCACGTAGGGCGCGTTGGTGCGCCGGGCCGCGTGGTCGCCGCGGGCCACGATGGACGACAGGTTGACGATGACGCCCGACCGCCGCGCCTTCATGTGCGGCACCACGGCGCGGATGCACAGGAAGGTGCCGCGCAGGTTGAAGCCCAGCACGCGCTCCCAGTCGTCCGGCGAGATCTCCTCGATGGGGGCGTCGGGGCGCTGCAGCACGGTGCTGCCGCCCACCCCGTTCACGAGCACGTCCACCCGGCCAAAGCGGGCGATGACGTCCTCCACCATCCGGTCCACCTCGTCCGCGCGGAGCACGTCCGCGGGGACGGGGACGCAGACGCCGCCCGCCTCCCCGATCTCCTCCGCCAGCCGGCCCAGCGCGTCGCCGTCCACGTCCACGGCCACCACGCGGGCGCCCTCGCGGGCAAGGAGCACGGCCGTGTCGCGGCCAATGCCGCTGGCGGCGCCCGTGACGATCGAGACCTTCGATGAAAAGCGCATCACCCTGGGTTTGGTGGAGCCTGGCGCCGCGCCGTCCGGGACGGGGGGCGAACGTGTGCGGGAGGGGGGCGCGGCGCGGGCCGGCCCCGGACGGGCACCGCGGCGCGGCGGACGGATCCGCCGCGCGTGGCGATGCCGGGTTCCTCCGTGTGTCGTGGCCGGGTGGACGTCGGCGGGATCGGGGCGGCGGTCCTAGGCGAGCCGGCGGCCCATGGCCAGAGCCACGCGGCGGGCGTGCTCCATGGCCGGGGCGAGCTCGTCCTCCGCGTCCTCGCCGTCCGGCTCCAGCAGCACGCCGTCCGCGCCCGCGGCGATGGCGGCGGAGGCCAAGCCGGCCGCGGCGCCCGGGGCCGCCACGACGGGAAGGTGCGACAGCGACTTGAGCACGGGGACGGCCGTCAGGTCCAGCACGGGCCGGCCCTCCGGCGGAATGCCCAGCACGCCCGCCTCGCACAGGATCACGTCCGGGTTCCCCGCCGCCAGCACGTACTCCGCCGCCAGCAGGACCTCGGTAAGGCCCGCGGTCTGGCCGCGCACCAGCAGCACCGGCGTGCCCAGCCGCGCCACCCGCGTGAGGAACGGGTAGTTCTGCATGTTCTCGCCGCCCACTTGCAGGATGTCCACACGGTGGGCCAAGAGGAGCGCGGACTCGATGTCCGAGGCCTCGGCGGCGATGGCCATCCCCGTCTCGTCGCGGGCCTGCTCCAGCAGCCGCAGCGCGTCCTCGCCGCGGCGCGCGCGCACGTACGGCGAGCGGGGCGGGCGCAGGGTTCCCCCGTGCAGCACGGCGGCCCCGGCGGCGCGCAGGCGGCGCGCGGCCGCCATCACCCGCGCCTCGGGCCCGGCGGGGGGGAGCGCCGCCATCACGGCCACGTC
>NZ_DASURI010000212.1:0-6230 GCF_036280135.1 Longimicrobium sp. | reverse complement strand
ACGCGCCGATCCCTGCCACCCCCGAGCGGCTTCGCGCGTACGGGTGACGGGGATCGACGGAGCAAAAGCAGATCGGGCGCGGAGATGAGATCTCTCCGCGCCCGATTGCGTTCAGCCCCAGGACCGCCAACAATCTCATCGCCAAGTCAGAGAACAGGCCGAAACAGCATTCTCACACGGGGCCTTCGCCAACGGAGTCAACGGTTGTCTTTCGATCAGTTACCGTTACCTCTGTTGGCCGAAGGCCCCGTGTGCAATCCTTCTGTGAGGCCATCCCGCTTCAGGTGCGTCCACCAAGACGACACCTTGGGTTGTGCCTTCAGTTCGCGTGGTTGTGCGCGCCGGACGCGGCGCCGGCGCGCTCGCGGACGCGGGCCTCGATCCAGCGCGACAGGCCGGGGTGCGGAAGCAGCGTCTCGCCGCTGTAGACCACCGGCAGCCCCTCCAGGTCCGCGCGGAACTTGACCTCGCTCACGCTGCCGCGCGAGATGAGCACGGGCACCACGATCACGGGCTGGCCCGTGGCCGCGTGCTGCGCCTGGATCTCGGCGCGCACCCTGGCCACGGCGGCCGCGCGCACCTCCGCCGGCGCGTCGTCGCGCACCAGGCCCACCCCCACCTGCGCGAAGCCCGTCGCCGCCCGCACGCTGTCGGCCACGGGGCGCAGGTTGCGCATCCACTGCGCGTACGCCTCGTCGTCGTTGGGGCCGTGGCCCAGCAGGTACAGCGCGCGCCCGGCGGACTGCGGCTGCATCGTCAGGGCGCGATCCGCCAGCACGCGTGCCACCTCGGGCGAGTCGTCGATGGCGCGGGCCACGTGGATGGGCACGTTCACGTCCGCGCGCTCGATGCCGGCCATGTGCAGGTGGTGCTGCATCATCTCCTCCAGCGCGTCCGTCTCGCCCGCCAGCCAGCGGATCTGCTCATAGTGGCCGCTGTGGCTGGACACCAGCAGCGGGACGACGACGATCTCCGACGCGCCCGCCGCCTCCAGGCGCTCGGCGGCGTCCTGGAAGCGGTGCGCCGGCGCCTCGGGGCCCATCAGGAAGCTCACCTCCACGGGGCCGCCCGTGTTCACCCGCGACGCGATGGCGCGCACCTGGTCGTTCCACCCCTTGTCGCCGCCGTGCGCCAGGATCAGCGTGCCCACGCGATTCTGCGCCGTCGCGGGCGACGCGAACGCGGCCAGCAGCAGCGCCGCCGCGGTCATCCGAAGTCCCTTCATCCGCAATCCTCCGAGTCCGTCCGTCAGTGATGTGTGGCAGCCCGGTCAGCGCCCCTCGGCGGACCAGGAGAGCGTCAGGTACAGGTTGCGGCCGGTGAACCCCGGCCAGCCCTCGGGGCCCGTGCCCGTCAGGTTGTCCACGCCCAGCGCGACGGCCAGCCCGCGCGGCAGGGTGTGCGAGACGCGGCCGTCCAGCCGCGTGTACGATTCGCGGTAGAGCACCACGCCGTCCGTCTCCTGCTCCGGCGTGCGCCCCGTGTACGACGCGGCGAGCCCCACGCGCAGGCCCGACGCGCGGGCGTACGCTAGCGCCAGCCGCCCGGAATGCTCCGGCCGGCCGAAGAGGGGGCGGCCGCTGGACTCGTCGCGCGTCGTCAGCCACGACCAGCCGGCATCCGCCCGCAGGCTGCCCAGCGCGGCGCCGGCCTGCGCCTCCACGCCGGCCGTCCGCCCCCGCGCCACGTTCTGGTAGCGGTACACGGCCAGCCCCGGCGTGGACGCCTCGTCGTCCACCACCGTCTCGATGAAGTCGTCGAAGTCCGTGCGGAACGCGGACGCGCGCAGGTAGGCGCGCTGCCCCGCCCACTCCGCGCCGGCGGACAGGCTGGTGCTCTCCTCCGGCCGCAGCGACGGCGTGCCGCGCACCGTGTAGCCGGCCGCGTCGTTCAAAAAGTCCATGTACAGCTCCTTGAACGCCGGCGCGCGGTACCCCGCCCCGGCGGAGGCGCGGAGGGCAAGCGACGGGACGGGCCGCCAGAGCGCGGCCAGGCGCGGCGTCCAGTGGTCGCCCCAGCGTTCGTCGTGCGACAGGCGGATGCCGGGGACCAAGCTCCACGCGCCCGCCGTCCACGTCGTCTGTCCGTACGCGTCCACGACGGACGCGTCGCGCTCGCCGCCTTCCACGCGGTCGCTGCGAGTCCAGTCCTGCCGCATCTCCACGCCCGCGTCCATGGCCAGCGGCCCCACGGCGCCCGTGTACGCCAGCGCGGCCTCGGCCAGGCGCTGCACCTCGCGGTCGCCGCCGCCCACGGGCGTGGGCCCGCTGGCGCGGCGGAGCGCGTGCTCAAAGCCCGCGACGTACAGCGACGGCGCCACGCGATGCGCGCCCGCCGTCCACGCGGCGGAAAGCCGGCCGCTCCACTGGCGGTTGTCGGCGAACTGGTAGAGCTGGCCCGTGCGCCAGCGCTGGTCCTCGTCCACCAGCCATCCGCCCGCCTCCACCCGCAGGGCGGACGACGCCTGCCAGCCCACGCGCGCGTTGCCGTCCCACCGGCGCGTGCCGGCGTCCAGCGGCGCATCCTGCCCGGGCACCAGGTCCACGTCGCGCAGGCCGCCGCGCACGGTCCAGTCGACCGTGCCGAGGGACGCCCGCGCGTACGCCGCGCCGTCCCGCCGGCCGCGGGAGCCGCCCGTGAGCTGCACGCCGCCGGCGGGAGCGCCCGGCTCCGGCGCGCGGGTGATGAGGTTGATGACGCCGCCCATGGCCTCGGAGCCGTAGAGCGTGGACTGCGGCCCCTTGACCACCTCCACCCGCTCCACGTCGGCCACGGGCAGGCGGGTGAGGTCCATCTCGCCGGAGATGCGGCCCACGACGGGCTCGCCGTCCACCATCACCAGCACGCGCTCGGAGCCCAGGCCCTGCAGGTAGACGCCCGTGCCCACCGGGTGCCCGCCCTGCACCTCCACGCCGGGCACCATCCGCAGCACGCCGGCGAGGTCCGTGGCGCCGCTGGCCTCGATGCGGCTTCGGTCGATCACCTCCGTGGCCACGGGCGCCTCGCCCAGCGTCTGCAGGCGGCGCGACGCCGTGGCCACCACCGTCTCCATCCGCAGCGGCCGCGGCGTGAGGGCGATGCGCACCTCGCGGATGGCGGGAACGGCCACCGTCGCCGCTCCGTCCGCGTAGCCGGGATGATGGACGGCGACCACCTGCGTCCCCGGGGCGAGCGTGGCCGTCCAGCGCCCGCCTTCATCCGACGAGACGACGGATGCGCCGGCCTGTACCCGCGCCCCGGCCACCGGCACGCCCGTCCCCGCCTCGACCACGACGCCGGAGACGGCGTGCTGCGCGGCGGCGGGTGCGGCCGCCAGGACGAGGGCCGCGACGAGGATCATCCGCCCCGCGTTCATCCGGCGAGCTTCGCGTAACGCAGGGTGATGCGGCGCGTCTCGCCGGCGGGGCCGTAGTACGAGGTGACCTGCACCTTGAACAGCGTGGCGCCGCGGCGCAGCAGGTACACGTTGAAGGTGGGCCACACCTGGTGGTCCGAGCCCGTGAGGTTGTAGCGGTACCACGGCTGGGCCTTGAAGACGCCGCCGTAGCTGTCGCCCTTGAACACGCTGGCGGGCGGCGACGCGGCGTTGGTGATGGCGTCGAACGGCTCCGTGGCCAGCACGGCGCCGGCCTGGCCGCCGCCGCTGGCGCCGCCGTTCACGCGGATGTCGTAGCCTTCGAGGGCAATATCCCAGTCCGTGGCCGTGCCCGCGGCGCCCGTCCCCAGGTCCAGGTAGGCGCGGCCGCCCGCCACGTCCACCGTCACCTGCTTCACGCCCCCCAGCGGGGCGGAGGCGGACGCCTGCAGCGCGTACTCCAGCGTGACCTTGCCGGCGTGCGCGCGCTGCGGGTCCGTCAGGGCCACGACGCGCAGCTTGGCGAACGCCGTCCCTTCCGCCGTGCGGACGTAGTAGACCTGCGCGGGGTTGGCGGAGACCACGTGCGTGGTCGGGTTGTACGACCACCAGCCGGTGATGGCCGACGCGAGCGAATCCGCCTTCCACGCGACCGGGTCCGCCGGGGCCACGGCCGCCGTGGTGGAGGTGAACGCGGCCAGCTGCGACTCGGCCGTGAACGCCTTGACCTGGTCGTTGGTGGCGGATTCGTTCTGGCACAGGCACCAGCCCAGCACGCCGCCTGGGCCCGCCTGCCCGCCGTTGAGCATGACGCTCGTGGCGTTCACGGCGATGTCCCACGCCGTGTTGGTCGCGGGGTTGGCGACGGTGACGGCCGGCGCGGCGGCGTCCAGGTCGGCGTACGCCCAGCCGGCGGAGCCGTCCAGCGTGACGGTAAGGAACCCGGGTTGGTCGATGCCGCCTTCGCCGGTGGGGGAACCGTCGCAGGCGGAGGCAAGAAGCACGAGGGCGGTGAGGCCGAGCAGTCGTCGATCCATGGCTAATCCGATGGTTGAGAATGAGTCTCAATCGCATAGTAAAGGATGAGGAGTCCGGGCGCAAGATCGGGATGCGGAGAGGCAGCCGCTGTAGGAAGAACGGTGATGCGGGTCGGTAGATTTTCGGACGGGGAGACTCGGCGGAGATCGGGAAATCGGGCAATCCGCGGCTCGATCGACCGGTCAGGTCACGGCTCGGTGATGCGGTCAACAGCTCGAACGGGCTTGGACCTGAGCACGGGTGGCCAGCCCCGCGCGGGCGCCCCCTCCGCTCGCCCAGGCTCGCACCTCCCCCAATAAACCCCTGGGGAGGTTGAACGGCGGTTCTGCCGCGAGGTGTGCGCGGCGCGTGAGGAGCTCAGGAAAACGTTGTCGGTGCAGGCGGGATGCGAACGCGACGGCCGGGCGCGGATCGGACGGCGGACGGCAGGGTGCGTGCTGTCCTTGGTAGAGAGGCGGCTGCCGGCGAGGGGACCGCTTCCGAATTTTTTCGAATGGGCAGGATCACGGCGTCGGGCGCGGAAGTCCGCCGATGCGCATCAACCTCCACCCGATCGCGATCTGTAAAAGGCGACTTCGGGGGGGGAGCGGGCGATCCGGATGATCAGACATCGCGCGGAGTGCTGGAGCGCGGCCGCCTCCGAGAGCAACTCAGCGCGCGGGCGGGATCACGCACTCCGGCGACCCGATTCTTCGGTCGGCGCCATCCAGCACGGGATGGATCCAGACGGCGCCTCCTTCAGAATGACGGCGTGGCCGGACGACATCGGTCGGCGTTTCTCGCGGAACGAAAGGAGCCCCGCCCGGCGTGGTGCCGGACGGGGCTCGTCATCCGTCCCCTGCCGGTCAGCCCGCGACGGGCGGGATGGGCATGGGCGGCGTGCCGTGCAGGCGCGGATCACCGGGCGGCAGCTCCGGCGCCTCGCTCATGGGCTCCGGCGCCTCCAGGTACGTGAAGCTGCCCTTGCCGTCGGGCGTGGTGCCGCTGGCCCACGAGCCGTCGGCGCTCTCCGTGCCGCTGGACATGTTCCAGAACTGGTACGAGACCTCACGCAGCTCGCTGTCCAGCGGGAAGGTGCTGGGCGCGGGCGTGGTCTCCAGGCCGTCGCGCTCCAGCTCGGCGATGGCGGCGATCCACTGGTTCTGGTGCATGGTGTCGCGCGCCAGCATGAAGCGGAACATGTCGCGGACGCCCTTGTCCTCCGTCTGGGCAAAGAGCCGCGCCACCTGCAGCCGCCCCTGCGACTCGGCCGTCACGTTGAACCGGAAGTCCGCCAGCAGGTTGCCGCTGGCGATGGTGTACCGCGACGTCCACGGAAAGCCCACGCTGTCCGACGGCAGCGCGCCCCCGCCGCTGACGATGAGGTGCTGCGGGTTGAGCGCGGCCGCGACCAGGTCGCGGGTGTCGTCGCCGCCCATCACGGCGCCCACGATGGGGATCCGGGCCGCGTCCTCCTGCGCCTTGAGGGGCGCGCCCTCCAGCAGCCGGGCGATCATGGTGGCCACCATCTCCACGTGCGCGATCTCCTCCGTGCCGATGTCCAGGAGCATGTCGCGGTACTTCATGGGTCCGCGGCAGTTCCAGCCCTGGAACAGGTACGTCATCATCACGCTCATCTCGCCCCACTGGCCGCCCAGCACCTCCTGCAGCTTCCTGGCGAACAGCGGATCCGGCGCGTCGGGCCTGGCGTGGTACTGCAGCCGCTTGTCGTGGTAGAACATCGACCCTCTCCCTCTCGGATACGGATTCGGCAGGGAGCACCCCCGCGGCGCCCCGCCGCCCCGTGCTGAAAAACGGGCCGGGGGGGCGGTGGCACGGGCCGGGCCAGCCGCGAAAC
>NZ_DASURI010000211.1:0-3937 GCF_036280135.1 Longimicrobium sp. | reverse complement strand
CCCCCGACCCCCTGCCCCCGCTTCGCGGGGGAGGGGGAGAAATGCGCTTACGCGCTTACTTCGCCCCGGTGCAGGAGCTCGCCCCCTCTCCAACCCCTCCCCCGAAGTTGGGGGAGGGGTCGACCGCCGTCGCGAGGAACGAGCGAAAAGGCGGTCGGGGGAGAGGGCCCCCCGTCGCGCAGCGACGGGTCTTCCGCCTCGTTCTCACCATCGCCTGCCGTCCGCCCCACCTCCGTACCTCCGTACCTCCGTACCTCCGTACCGTCCTACAACGCCTGCAGCAGCGCGAAGGGCAGGCTGAAGCTTTCGCGGATCAGGTGCTTGCGCTCCTCGGAGCGGTTGCGCGAGATGGGGCTGGTGCGCGTGGGCGACGTGTATCCCTGGATCCCCACCTGCCGCGCCAGCAGCTTGAGCCGCAGCATGTGGAACGGGTCGCTCACCATCACCGCCGTCTTCATCTCCCGCGACCGCATCAGCCGCGACACGGCCTCCATGGACTCCACCGTCGTCATCCCCCCGCGCTCCGTCAGGATGGCGCTCGCGGGGACGCCCTGCCGTATGGCGTAGCGCCGGCTCACCACGGCCTCGCTCACCGTGTCGCCCGGCGCCTGTCCGCCCGTCATGATCAGGACGGGCGCCACGCCCGTCTTGTACAGCGCGATGGCATGGTCCAGCCGCGCCTTGAGCACGGGCGAGGGACGGCCGTCGTACTGCGCGGCGCCCAGGACGACGATGGCGTCGGATTTGGGCGTCTCGTTGCGCCGGCCCCACAGGTGGATGGAAGCCAGGCACAGCGCCCAGCCCGCCAGCATCACCAAGCCCAGCTTGATGAGCCCGCGCAGGATGCGCACGGGCAACGGCGCGCGCCGCCGATCCGGCGCGGGCGCGGGCGGGGTCGGCGGCGGCGCGGCGGATGGGCCGGCCAGCGTGCGGTCGTCGTCGTCGTCCAGCGGCATCGTCTCCCGTATCTCAGGCGCGCTGCAGCAGCCGCTCGCGCAGCAGGGTGGGCCCCAGGTCCTCGCGAAGGAACTCGTCCGCGGCCTCGGGGCCGGCCTCCAGGCGGTCCTCCACCTCCGTGATCAGCTCGCGGTCGCTGCTGTCGGCGTGCACCTCCGCGCGGGCCAGGGCCGCCCACGCGGGGTCGTCCCACCCCTGCGCGCCCATGGCCAGCGCCGCGAGCAGCTGCACCTCCACGTCGTCGTCGCGCTCGCCGGCCGCCTGGTGCAGCTGCTCGGCGCCTTCCTCGCCGCGCCCCGCGTCCACCAGCGCCAAGCCAAAGAGCCCGCGCAGCCACGAGTCCGCCGGCGTGCGCGACAGGGCCTCCTCCAGCGCGTCCAGCCCCTCGTCCGTCCGCTTCGCAAGCAGGTAGGCCATGCCCAGCTCCGCGTGCACCCCGGCGTCCTCCGGCGCCAGCCCCCGCGCGGCCTCCAGCTCCGCGATGGCCTCGCCGAACAATCCCTCGCGGGCCAGGTACGCGCCGTACGCCGCGCGGGCAAACGGAAACTCCGGCGCCGTCAGGGCCGCCATGCGCAGGGCGGCCTCGGCCGCGGGGTCGTCCAGGGCCGAAAGGCCGCTGCCGGCCGCCGCCAGGACGAACGGGTCGCTGGGCTCCATGGCCAGCGCCGCGCGAAAGTGGTCGTACGCCTGGCTCTCCTCGCCCAGCCGCTGCGCCGCCATGCCGGCCCACGTCAGCAGGAGCGGATCGTCGCCCTGCTCCTCCAGCGCCTCGGCCAGCAGCTCGTACGCCTCGTCCCAGCGCTCGTCCTCGCCCAGCGACTGGGCGCGCGCGGCCGCGTCCTCGATGACCTCCGCCCGCTCCGCCGCGCCCCGTGCCTCGCCGTCTTCGCTCATCCGCTCCGTCGTCCTTCAGAAATCACGATTCATCCGCCTGAGGGTATCACCCCCCAGCCGGGGAATCGTGCCCCGCCGCCGCGCCTTTCGCAAGGTGCGCTCCGCCGCGTACAACAACTACCACGCCGGTGACGAATTGGATTCAACACGGCGATTCCACTCCGGCGGCGCACGGGAACGCGACGCGGGCGGAGACGATTGCTCGCCTCCGCCCGCGCGGTACGCCGATGCCGATGGATGCCTGGGACGGGGATCGAACCCGTAAGGGCATAGCCCGGCAGATTTTAAGTCTGCTGCGTTTGCCAGTTTCGCCACCCAGACGCGGGGATCGTCACGAGGCGAACAATCCACATCCATAAAAGATAAACGGCGGCCGCCCGACCGTCTACGGTCTCGGGCGCCCGCCGCCCGCCGCGTCCACGGCCTCGCGCAGGCGGCGGATGTTCTCCGCCACGCTCGCCCTTGCGTTGTACACGGCCGAGCCCGCCACGAAACACGTGGCCCCGGCCGCGACGACCTCGCCCACCGTGTCCGGCGCCACGCCGCCGTCCACCTGCAGCTCCACGTGGTCCAGCCCGCGCTCGTCCAGCATCCGCCGGATGCGCGCGATCTTGTCCGTGCTCGTGGGGATGTACGACTGCCCGCCAAAGCCCGGGTTCACCGACATCACCAGCACCAGGTCCACGTACGGCAGGATCTCCGCGATCGAATCGACGGACGTCGCCGGGTTCAGCGTGACACCGGGCTTCACCCCCAGCTCGCGGATCTGCTGCACGGTGCGGTGCAGGTGCGGCGAGGTCTCCACGTGCACGGTGATGTAGTCCGCCCCCGCCTTCGCGAAATCGGCCAGGTACCGCTCCGGCTTCTCGATCATCAGGTGCACGTCGATAGGCAGCGAGGTGGAGCGCCGCGCCGCCGCCGCGATCAGCGGCCCGATGGTGATGTTGGGGACGAAGTGCCCGTCCATCACGTCCACGTGAATCCAGTCCGCCCCCGCCGCCCCGGCCTCCGCGATGTGCTCGCCCAGCCGCGTGAAGTCCGCGGAAAGGATGGACGGCGCGATCTTCACCCGGCTCATCGGCCCCCCTCCCGCGTGCGCACCCGCACGCCGTCCGCGCCCGCGATCACCACCGCCGTCGCCATCCCCAGGAACAGCCCGCTGTCGATGATGCCGGGGCGCACCGCCAGCCGCGCCTCCAGGGCCTCCGGGTCCGCGATACCGTCCGGAAAGCGGCAGTCGAAGATGCGGTTGCCGCCGTCCGTCACCACGGGCTGGCCGTCGCGCACGCGCAGCACGGGCTCGGCGCCCAGCGCGCGCAGGAACTCCGGCTGGATGGCCGCGCCGAAGGGATCGACTTCGACCGGGAGCGGCGCCTTCGTTCCCAGGCGATCCACCACCTTGGACTCATCCGCCACGATCACCAGCTCGCGCGATGCGGCGGCCACGATCTTTTCCCGCAGCAGCGCCGCGCCCAGCCCCTTGATGAGCCGCAGCTGGGGATCCACCTCGTCCGCGCCGTCGATGGTGAGGTCCACGCGCGGCCGCTCGTCCAGCGTGGCGAGGGGGATGCCCAGGCGGCGGGCGCGCCCGGCCGTGTCCTCGGAGGTGGGGATGCCCACCACGTCCTGCCACGCGCCCGCCGCGCGCCGCTCGGCGATCACGTCCAGCAGGTGGCGCACGGTGCTGCCGGTGCCCAGGCCCAGCGTCATGCCGTCGCGAATCCACTCCGCGGCGCGTTCGGCCGCCGCGCGCTTCAGCGCCTCGGTATCGCTCATGGGGATGTGTCGATCTGACTCTGCGGGTGTGTCGTCCGATGGACGGTCGTAAGGGACGGCAACCTATCACCCGCCGGCCCGTTCTGCGACCCGGGAAGCGATGCGGGATGGGGATTCGCGGAGAGAATGGAGGGAACCGGCGGCGGGAGGACCCGGTGAGAAAGACGAAGAGGGGCGCCTTGCGGCGCCCCTCCCGTTGGAACGGTCCTGCGGTGGCGATTACTCGCCGCGCACGCCGCCCACCTTCACGTCCAGCTGGTAGGGCTGGAACTCGCAGCCCGGACGCACCGGCACGTACAGCACTTCCGTC
>NZ_DASURI010000210.1:0-16897 GCF_036280135.1 Longimicrobium sp. | reverse complement strand
CGCCTGGACGAGCGGCCGCGCTGGACCTCCATCGCCGGGTTCCTGGGGTCCATCATCAACGCGATGCAGAACTGGGTGGACAACACGCAGCTGAGCGTGCCCGGCTACCGCGACCGCGTGGCGCACGTGCTGCTGGACGAGGAGAGCGAGGGCGGGCTGAACCTGAACATGCCCGAGGGCACCATCCGCAACCTGGGCACGCGCGGGCAGCTGGCCGCGCGCGAGCTGGCCCGGCGGTTCGATCCGGTGAACGTGCCCGCGGATACGCCGCTCACCTGGGACAACCACCGCTGGGTGCGCTTTCGCTCGTCCATGCAGCTGCTGGATGAGCTGCTGCGGGACATCCGGGACCAGTACCGGCTGCCGAACGTGGGCGGGCGGTCGTACGCGGACCTCGTGGCGCGCGCCAAGGGCGCGGCGCCCCGGTCGTATCCGCTGAAGTCCGTCAAGCGGGCCAGGCTGGTGGAGCAGGCGCTGGCGGACCTGGGCAAGCTTTCCTTTCTGAACGGAAAGAACCCGCTCTTCGTAAAGAAAGAGGCTCCGCGCCCGCGTCCCGAGCTTCGCATTCGCCCCAAGCTCTAAAGAACAACTACATTTTCACGCAGAGGGAGCAGAGGCAGCAGAGTACCCCGGGTCCTGCGCGGACTGAAGTACTCTGCTGCCTCTGCTCCCTCTGCGTGAGAAAAAGCAGGAGAGCTAGACCACCGCGCCGGCCGCCGCCCGTCCCGCCACGCGGCCGGAGAAGATGCAGCCGCCCAGGAAGGTGCCCTCCAGCGCGCGGTAGCCGTGCATCCCGCCGCCGCCGAAGCCCGCCACCTCGCCCGCCGCGTACAGCCCCGGCAGCGGCTCGCCGTCCGCGCGGAGCACGCGCGCGGACAGGTCCGTCTGCAGGCCGCCCAGCGTCTTGCGGGTGAGGATGTTCAGGCGCACGGCGATGAGCGGGCCCGCCCTGGGGTCCAGCAGCGCGTGCGGCTTCGCGACCCGGATGAGCTTGTCGCCCACGTAGGCCCGCGCGCCGCGGATGGCCGTGATCTGCGCGTCCTTGCCGAACGGGTTGACGAGCTGGCTGTCGCGCGCCACCACCTCGCGCTCCACGGCGTCGGCGTCCAGCAGCGGCGCGTCCGTCAGCGCGTTCATCCCCCGCACCAGCTCCGGCAGCGTCTTCGCGACCACGAAGTCCGCGCCCTTCTGCTTGAACGCCTCCACCGGGGCCGGCGCGCCGGGCAGGGCGCGGCCCAGCACCATGCGGATGTCCTTGCCCGTGAGGTCGGGGTTCTGCTCGCTGCCGCTGAGGGCGAACTCCTTCTCGATGATCTTTTGCGTGAGGATGAACCACGTGTAGTCGTACCCCGTGGTCATGATGTGCTCCAGCGTGCCCAGCGTGTCGAAGCCGGGAAAGAGCGGCGCCGGCAGCCGCCGCCCCAGCGCGTCCAGCCACAGCGACGACGGGCCGGGAAGGATGCGGATGCCGTGCATGGGCCAGATGGGATCCCAGTTCCGCAGCCCTTCGGTGTAGTGCCACATGCGGTCGGGGTTGATGACGCTGCCCCCGCTGCCGTGGACGACCTCCAGCATGGCGCCGTCCACGTGCGCGGGCACGCCGCTCAGCATTCGCGCGGGCGGCGGGCCCATGCGCTGCGGCCAGTTGCGCCGCACGAGCTCGTGGTTGCCGCCGATGCCCCCCGACGTGACGACGACGGCCTGCGCCCGCAGCGTGAACTCGCCCACGACCGCGCGCGAGCTGGGTGCCCCGCGGACGGCGTCGCTCGCCTCCAGCACCTGGCCCGTGACGCCGTCCACGGCGCCGCCCGTCTGCGTGAGCCCCGTGACGCGGTGGCGAAAGCGCAGCCGCAGCGTGCCCCGCCGCTCCGCCTCGCGCACGCGCCGCACGAACGGCTCGATGACGGCCGGCCCCGTGCCCCAGGTAACGTGAAAGCGCGGCACGCTGTTGCCGTGTCCCGTGGCCAGGTATCCGCCCCGTTCCGCCCAGCCCACGACGGGGAACCAGCGCAGCCCCTGCCGGTGCAGCCACGCGCGCTTCTCCCCCGCGGCAAAGTCCACGTACGCCTCGGCCCACTTGCGGGGCCACGCGTCTTCGGGCCGGTCGAAGTTGGCGCTGCCCAGCCAGTCCTGAAGGGCCAGCGCGTGCGAGTCCTTGATGCCCAGCCGCCGCTGCTCGGGCGAGTCCACCAGGAACAATCCGCCGAACGACCAGAAGGCTTGGCCGCCCAGGTTGGCCTCGGGCTCCTGGTCCACCACGATCACGCGCTTGCCGGCATCCGCCGCCTCGGCGGCCGCCACCAGGCCGGCCAGCCCGGCCCCCACGATGATCACGTCTGCGTCGAGTGCGCTCATCCGAAACCGAATCTGCGTTGTCGGGTGGGACTGCTGCCGGGATCCGCCCGGAATCTTACTCCACCCCGCCGCCCGCCCGCCACGGTCCCGAATCCCCATCCTCCGCCCGGCAGATCCTCGCCCCCGCGGCACGGAGCCGAGTCGCGCGATGAAGGACTCTGCGCCCTCTGCGTCTCTGCGTGAGAAAGCAGTTGCCGTTGCTGTTGCCGTTGCTGTACGCATCTCGTTACCGGGCGCAGTGTTGACCGCACGATCAACATCTGGTATTGTTGATCCAATGGTCAATGCCGCACCTCCGCGGCGCGTCCTCCATCCGCACGGAATTCCGCATGGCCCACCACGCCGCCGCCGAAGAAGAGTTCCACGACGACATCATCTACCCGGCCACGGTGCCGTTCATCCTGGTGCACCTGGCCTGCCTGGGCGCCCTCTGGACGGGCGTGGGGATGAAGGCGCTGGTCGTCTGCGTCGTGCTGTACGTGGTGCGGATGTTCGGCGTGACGGCGGGGTACCATCGCTACTTCAGCCACCGCTCGTTCAAGACGAGCCGCGCGGGGCAGTTCATCCTCGCCTGGATCGCGCAGAGCTCGGCGCAGCGGGGCGCGCTGTGGTGGGCGGCCGTGCATCGCCATCACCACCTGCACAGCGACACGGAAGACGACGCGCACTCGCCCCGGCACCGCGGATTCCTGTACTCGCACGTGGGCTGGATCTTCGACCGCAGGCACGCGGAGACGGAGATGGAGGCCGTGCCGGACCTGACCAAGTACCCGGAGATGGTGTGGCTGGAGAAGTATCCGCTCGTCCCCGCCATCGTGCTGGGCGTGGCCTGCTTCCTGTTCGGCGGATGGCAGATGCTCGTCGTCGGGTTCTTCTGGAGCACGGTGCTGCTGTACCACGGCACGTTCTTCATCAACTCGCTGGCGCACGTGCACGGCAACCAGCGCTACGTGACGGGCGACGACAGCCGCAACAACTGGTGGCTGGCCGTCATCACCCTGGGCGAGGGATGGCACAACAACCACCACGCCTACCAGCGCTCCACGCGCCAGGGATTTCGCTGGTACGAGGTCGATCCCACGTACTACGCGCTCAAGGCGATGTCGTGGGTGGGCCTGGTGTGGGACCTGGGCGAGCCGCCCGCGGACGTGGTGAACAACGAGCGCCGCCTGGGCGCCAAGGTGGTGGAGAAGGTGGCGCGGCAGCTGGCGTCGTCGTTCCCCGCGGACCGCATCGCGGCGCAGGCGGCGGCGGTGCTGGCCGCGCGGCCGGACTTTCACGAGATCGAGGCGGCGCTGCGCGGCGCCGGCGCCCGGGCCGCGGCCGTGCTGGCCGGCATCGAGCTGCCGCACGTGCCCACACTGGACGAGGTGCGCCGCTACGCCGAGCGCACGCTGGCCCAGACGCCGTCGCTGGACCAGATCGCCGAGCGCGCCCGCCAGCTGGTGATGGAGGCCGTGGCCGTGCGCCTGCTGGAGCAGCGCCCCAGCCCGGCCTGACCCCCACGCCGCTGAACGATGATCCACGCGGGGCATCCCGGAAACGGATGCTCTGCGTGGATCGTTTTTTCCTGTTATCTTCCAATCCGCCGTCCGCCGCGTGGTCTCGCCCGGCCGGCATTCCATCGTCTTCCTTGAGCCCGCCGCGAATTCATGCCTGGACGCAAAGCACCCGAAGAGCAGCGGCGCGGGGAGATCCTCAAGGCGGCGTACCGCGTGGCCGCCCGCGAGCGGCTGGCGGGGCTCACGGGGCGCGCCGTGGCGGCCGAGGCGGGGGTGAGCAGCGGGCTCGTCTTTTTCCATTTCGGCGACCGCGACGGGCTGCTCGTCGCCCTGCTGGAGTGGCTGCTGGAGGTGACGGTGGTGGGCCCGGAGCTGCCGGCGCTGCTGGAGGGCCGCACGCCCGGCGAGCGCATGCTCAGCGCCATCCGCCGCGACGTGGAGCGGCTCCCGAAGCAGCGCGAGCGGGTGGAGCTGTTCTTTGACTACTGGGTGATGGGCACGCGCCACACGGACGTAAAGCGGATGATCCGCGGCGCCCTGGACCGCTACCGCGACGCCTTTCGTCCCCTGGCGCAGGCCGTGGTGGACGCCGAGCCCGAGCGCTACGCCGGGGTGACGGCGGACGGGCTGGCCGCCGTGGCCGCGGGCTTCATCGAGGGGTGCGCCCTGCAGGTGGTGATGGACCTGGACCACTTTGACGTGGACGCCTACATGCGCACCCTGCAGACCCTCGTGGCCGATCCCCTCGCCGCCCGCCTGGCCACCGCCCGCGTCGCGCGGGGGTAGGCGCTCCCCGCTCCGCCGCCTCCCGTTCCATCGGATGATCCCGCACCCTTCGAGCCGATGGCCCGTGCTGCCGAGCCGGGTCGTGTTCGTGGTGCTGACGTGCGCGCCGGCGGCGAGCGCGCTCGCCGCGGCCGGCAACGCCTTTCGCGGAATTTGCCGTGTGGCGCCGCACGGCTCGGAGGAAACTGTAGGATGAGATCAGTCGCGACGGTGGTCGCCGTCCTGGTGGCGCTGGCGGGTGCCTGCACGGGTGTCATGGCGCTCGTTGCCGAGCGGCGCAGGCCCGTTTCGCGTGCCTGGTTCGTGGACGAGCAGCTCGCTGGGCTGGTGTTCTGCGCCCTGATCGTGGCCGTCGCGGTGGTATGGCCCTGGTCGGCGTGGGCCGGCGCGAGCATCACCTTCGCGTGCTTCGGCACCGGCGTGTACCTCTACCGCCGCGCGGCGCGCAGGAAAGGCGCGTAGCCGGAGGACGAGCGTGCGTGCGGACGCATCCGGTCCCCCGGACGGTGCTCGCCACGCGCTGACGAGCCGAATCCGGCTCGGTGTGCTGGCGGGGTTCGCGGGGGGCCTCTCGTCGCGGCTCGCCGTCCACGTCCGGAATCGCCACGGCCGCTTTGGCGCGCGGGCTTGAGAAGATCGTTCGTTCCTGCATATCCTCAACGCACAGGAATCTCCGACACCGCCGTTCCGGTCCACACGTCAGGCGCAGCCGTCCCCCGGCTGCGTTCTTTCCGGCCCCACCCAGCGAAATCGGCCTCCTCCGTCTGCAGCTCCCCGGCTCCCCGACCCACCCGGCTCGTCATGTCACACCGTTTCCCTCGCACGCTTCGTAGCGAAATTCGTTACGCGGCTGTTTCGTTCTGGCGCCGCTGTGGCGGGTTGCTGCTGCACGCGGCCGGCCTGCTGTTGGCGCTGCACCTGTCCGCGGCAGGCGCGGCGGCGCAGGCATGCACGGAGGACCCGTGCCCGGGCACGGGCGACGACGTGACGAATCCGATCGTCACCATCACGCCCGGGGGCGGAACGTTCGTTCAGCCGTCCATCTCGGTGACCATCGGGGTCGGGGACGACCTGTCGCTGGACCCCGCCTCGCTGGTGGTGAAGCTGAACGACACCATCGTCACGCCCGCCTTCCAGTACACGCCGACGCCGGGCTCGCCCAAGCCCAAGGGACGGGCGGTGGGAACGATCACGTTCAAGCCCGGGGTGAACACGCTGTTCGCGTCCATCCAGGACCAGAGCGGACGCACGGGCAGCATGAGCGTCACGTTCACGTACGGCGCCCCGGGGGTGTCGGTGACGCCGGACGGGGGCGTGGCGTACGTGGCGGTGGGGAACACGCCGTCGCAGACGTTCACCATCCAGAACACGGGCCCGGCGACGGCCACGTACACGCTGCAGGCCACCTGCCGCGAGGTGGGGTCGGGCGCGCCGGTGTCGGGGTGCACGATCTCTCCCGCGCCTTCCGTGACCGTCAACGCGGGGGCGAGCACCACGGTGTCGGTGGCGTACGGGTACAACGCGCCGGGCACCAGCGTCTCCGTGGAGCTGCGGGCCCGGCAGTCGGGCCTGCCCTCGGTGCAGGATGCCGGGTGGATGGAGGTGGACGTGCACGGCTCCGGGGGCAGCCCGGGAGCCATGACGGTGAGCCTGGCGGACCTGAACTCCACCGGCACCATCTCGCGCGGCGAGTGCGTGACGGTGTCGGCGGGACCGGGGGCGGCGTACGAGTGCGGCGACCTGCGGCTGGCGCACGGCGTCCCGGGGATGATGACGCTGGGCCGGGGCCGCGCGCCGGTGCTGCTGTACAACAGCCAGCACGCGCACCCCTACCCCACCGTGTACGCGGACGTGACGCTGCCGGCGGCGACGTCGGCTCCCCAGCAGGTGGTGGCGACGGTGACGGTCGGCGGGGTGGCCTACACGCGCACGTTCGCCGGCGGCGACTGGTGGCCGGGGATGACGCGGCGCATCGGCGTGCAGTGGTACGGGGGGCCGGCCACGTGGTGGCTCACGGGCTACACGCTGCAGGTGACGGCGGTGTACGCCGGGGGCGCGCAGTACTCCACGACGACGCAGGGCGAGATGGCCCTGGTGAACCGGCTGGACAGCAACTTTGGCTCGGGGTGGTGGCTGGCGGGGCTGGAGCAGGTCAGGTGCGTGTGCACCGGCGGCGACACCCGCAAGGTGCTGCGCGGGGGAGACGGCAGCACGCGCGTGCTGCAGGAGGTGGTGAGCGGGCAGGTGTGGGTGGCGCAGAACCCGGAGGGCCGGCCCGACACGCTCGTCCTGGCCCCCGGCGGCACGCAGTACACGCGCAAGCTGCAGGGGGGCGGCGAGATCCACTACGACCTGCAGGGCCGGCACGTGCGCACGGTGAGCCGGCTGAACGACACGACGCACTTCAGCTACGATGGGCTCACGGACAAGCTGCTGTACGTGAGCGTGCCCAGCCGGGACGGCGTGGCGCGGGGCTTCAGCTTCACGTACACGGGCACGTACCTCACCGCCGTCACGCCGCAGATCAACGGCGCGGCGCAGCCAGGGATCACGCTCACGCGGGACGGGGGCCGCGCGCTGTCCATCACGGACCCGGACGGGCTGTCCACGCAGTTCGGGTACGCGGACGCGACCGACCCGTACCGGATCACCTCGCGCACGTCGCGCGACACGACGGTCACCCGGTACGAGTACGACGCCACGGGCCGCCTGAGCGCGGTCAAGCTGGCGCTGGGCGGGGCGGACACCATCGCCACCCGGTTCACGGCGGCGGAAAGCCGCGGGGTGAGCCGGGGGACCACGACGGCCTCGTCCGTCCTCGTCTCGCAGGCGTACACGCTGATCAACGGGCCGCGCGCGGACGTGGCGGACGAGACGCGGATCTGGGTGACGAGTCGGGGCGCGCCGCGGCGCATCCGCGACGCCATGGGCGGCGAGACGGTGCTCTATCGCACGGACCCGAACTATCCGTCGCTGGTGACGGAGGTGCGCGGGCCCAACGCGCGGGGCGACAGCCTGGTGGTCAAGTCGCGGGCCGGGTACGACTTCCGGGGACGGGTGGACACCACCACGGTGGTGAACCCGCTGGGCGACGGGCAGAACCTGACGACGACGTACACCTACGACAACCTGTGGGACGCGCCGGCCACCGTCACCGCGCCGGGCGTGGGGCAGACGGCGATGGCGTACGACCCGCAGACGGGGAACCTGCTGTGGCAGCAGCAGGGCGGCTCCATCCGCCGCGTGTACTACGACTACAACACCACGGGGACGAGCCGGGGGCTGCTGGCGCGCGTGCGCTACCCGCACCCGGTGACGGGCGCGGCGGGCGGGGGCGGGGCGGACTCGCTGGGGTACGACCCGCTGGGCAACCTGCGCTTCACCCGGACGGCGCTCGGCTTCCTGACCCACCACTACCGCGACCAGTACGGCCGCGACACGCTGGTGATCACCCCCGTGCGCCCCGACAGCGCCGACACGGAGGCGGAGCTCCGGGTCAACGGCCTTCGCTCGCGCACCATCTACGACGTCATGGGACGGGTTTCGGCCGCGGAGACCCGGGGCACGGCCGTGGCGCTGCCGGCCGGCGGGCGCGTGCCGGCGCGTACGCTGCCGCAGGAGCGGGTGAGCGTGACGACGCAGTACGACGCCATGAGCCGCGTGGTCAAGGTGGTCCGCTCGTCCAATCCCGACAGCGCCGGCATTGGCGCCATCGCGACGTACTTTGCCTACGACCGCGCGGGCCGCAAGGTCCGGGAGAGCACGCTGGCCTCCGGCAGGGACAGCACGGTCTATGACCTGGCCGGCAACCCCATCCGGGCCATTACGGCGCGCGGCCACGTCGTCACCATGGAGTACGACGCGCTCAACCGGCTGGTGCGGCGCAACGTGCCGTCCGCCACCGACAACCAGTCGTGCATTCCCGGGGGAACCTGCACCAACCTGCGCTTTCCCTTCTACCCCAGCAACGCGGCGGGGGGCTTCACGGCGCCGGCGGAGACGTTCATCTACCGCTACGACGCCGTGGGCAGCCAGGTCTATGCCGAGAACCTGGACGCGAGGGTGATCCGCACGTACTACCCCGGCGGCGCGCTGCGGACGGACAGCACGTTCATGCGCACGTACGCGGGGATGGACTACACGCAGCACGCGTACGGGCTGGAGTACCGCTACTACGCGCAGACGGGCCAGCTGCGGGCCATGCAGCACCCGCTGAACCTGACGGGCGTGGCGCAGGCGGACAGCTTCGCGTACGACTCCACCACGGGCGCGCTCCGGAACGCGTGGAGCCGGCAGGGCTACGCCTACGGCTTCGAGTATGACCTGCTGGGCCGCCCCGTGCGCACCACCTACCCCGGCGGCGGGTCGGAGCGCACGGCGTACGACGCGGACGGGCGCCGCACGACGCGCGTCGACAGCATCCCGGGCGGGGTGCTGGCGCAGGACGCGTTCACGCACGACGCCCGCGGCAAGCAGACGTTCGTCAGCGGCGAGGTGAGCGGGGAAACCACGCACTTCTACAACTGGTACTCCGGCCTGGGGAACCTCGTGGGGACGGACTGGGGCAACCCGAACGACCCCACCCGGCTCACCGAGGTCTACACGGTGGACGGCATGGGCAACCAGGTGCAGAGCACCAGCTGGGCCGACGGAAACGGTACGCCTCCCACGACCCGCAACACGTACGTGTCGGGCGCCCCCCGCATCACCCGCATCGGACGGGTGCTCTCGGCCCAGCCGGGAGAGACGGCGCTGCCGGACAGCACGTACCGGCACTACGATGCGTCGGGCAACGTGACCTGGGGCGAGCACAAGGGATGGGGCTCGTACTTCAACGGCGCGGTGGGGATCAACCACATCACGCTGACGCGCAACTACTACGGGGCGGACCAGAAGCTGCGGATTGTGCAGGTGCACGACGAGACCACCAACGGCAGCACGTGGAGCCAGGATGGCTCGTTCGCCGAGTACCGGTACGATCCGCTGGGACGGCGCATCATGGAGCGCACGCGTCGCGACAGCGTGTGCTTCAACACGAGCCACGACTGCGAGAGCACGCTCACGCGCTTCGTGTGGGCCGGCGACCAGCTGCAGTGGGAGCTGCGCGTGCCGGGGGGCAACGACGTGACGCCGGGGAGCTCGGGCCTGGACGCGACGAGCGCGGGCGGCGACTTCTACGGCCGGGTGAGCTACTTTCACGCGGGCGGGATCGACAAGCCCCTGCTCATCACCAAGGAAGGCGTGGAGAGCGTGGTGCCGCGCGAGACGTGGCGCGGCCAGTTCCACAAGGGTACGTCCCCCGTGACGGGTCTCGTGCGTGACTGCGCGCAGGGTGGGCAGACCGGCTGCCTGCTCATCGCGTGGCCCGGGATGCAGACGAACGCGGCGCACTCGTGGGGCGGCGAGAAGCCGGACATCCGCGTGTGGTACGGCGGCCTGGTGGACGGAATGCGGGACGCGAGCGGTCAGATGTACATGCGCAACCGCTACTACGACCCCGCCACGGGCCAGTTCACCCAGACGGACCCCATCGGCCTCGCGGGCGGGCTGAACGCCTACGGCTTCGCGGCGGGGGATCCGGTCACATATAGTGATCCCTACGGGCTGTGCAAGCGAGATAAGCAGGGCAATGAGGACCCCGATTGCAGGCAAGTCATCAATGCCCTGTATGCGGCAGTAAGGGATTCTGATGCGCCGGCTCACGTGAATCTATTCTCCCAAGCTGCCGAGATGTATGAACGAACTGAGCGTGATGTCGTATTCGTCAGTGTAACCCATTGGCGCAAGAACTCAGATGGAATATTGGGCAACACCGTCATGGGACAGACCATGCCGAATCGGCTCTTCCGCGGGGCTGGCGATATTTTGATCGGTAACTTCCTCCGCGAGGGGGATTTTGTAATGACGGCAGCACATGAGATGCTAGCGCACGACCAGCAGGGGACAATGACGGATGATTCACCAAGGATTGATCGTATTAACGAGGGACTCTGGGCGCAATTGCCTGACTCTCTTCGTTCATCCGCAGGGCTGTGGCGTCACAAGCTCGGCAAGTAGTCCTACGCACCTACACTGTCCTTACGCCCCAGGGAGCGAAAAGATGACCGCACGAACCCGAGTACGAATCTCCTGCACAGCCGCCGCAATAGTTCAGGCTGCGTTCTTGGTCGGGTACTATCTGCTCACGGATGGATGCTTTTGCGCTACTCTCGATGCTGAGCCGGTGGGACCGCCGCACCATCCTGCGTTAGACAGTCTCCTGAGCGCGGTTGACTTGGTCGGAGCCTTGGGAGTACCGGGCCAAGTCGGAGATGTGCCGTCAGCCATTGAGCGTGTCGTGTTGAATTTCTTTGCGTGGGCTATGCTTCTATTCATCGGCCTTACGTTGGGAACCTACATCACTGGGCGGTCGCGGCACTCACAAGCATCGGTGCATCGATCGAGGAGGTAATTGATCGGCGCGCGCAGGCTCAGAACGGCGTTCGACTCGTAAGATCAATCGACCGGCCGCTGCTGATCACCAAGGAGGGCGTGGAAAGCGTCGTTCCGCGCGAGACGTGGCGCGGCCAGTTCCACAAGGGTACGTCACTGGTGACGGGTCTCGTGCGCGACTGCGCGCAGGGTGGGCAGACCGGCTGCCTGCTGATCGCCTGGCCCGGGATGCAGACGAACGCGGCGCACTCGTGGGGCGGCGAGAAGCCCGACATTCGCGTGTGGTACGGCGGCCTCGTGGACGGGATGCGCGACGCGAGCGGCCAGATGTACATGCGCAACCGCTACTACGATCCCGCCACGGGCCAGTTCACCCAGACGGACCCCATCGGCCTCGCGGGCGGGCTCAATGCGTACGGCTTCGCGGCGGGGGATCCGGTGAGCTACTCGGATCCGTATGGTCTGAGGGCTGATACACTAAAGTTCAACGGGACACAGCTTACGCTTGTTGGTGATGATGGGAAGGTAAAGGGCCAGTGGGCAGCTACTTCGGGCCGAGCTGGAGCCACGGCGGGTGATCAAGACGTGAGCGACTTCGGGCCAATCCCTGAGGGTACATACATGGTCGACCCTGCCGATATCTTCAATGAGCAGGGGCTGGATAAGGCAATTTTTCGTTTGCGGACACACTTCGCTGACTGGGGCGACTATCGCACTCCGCTGACTCGAATCAGTGGAACTGCTGGCGTGCAAAGAAGCCGGTTCTGGCTACACGGGGGGAGTATTCCCGGATCCGCAGGATGCATCGATGTGGGACGGAATGACGCCGCTGTGTTCGGCGCGATCCAAGGCCATGCCGGCAATATCCCGCTGATTGTGCAATACTCGTCGCCGGACTTGATAACCGCTCCGGCAAGGAGGCCGGAGGCACCGCACTACTGGATCAAGTGAACCAGCCGATGCTGACATCGAGACTTCAACGTGGCCTCATCATCTCTGGGGCAATCGCCTTCGCGATCGTCCAACAGTTCTGGATGTATGGGACCTTTGCGACACCGCTGGAACAGGAGAGTCGGCTGGTGCTTACACGGACGGCGAACATCGCTACGGTTCTCACCGTGCTCACGCTGAACGCGGTTCTCGTACTCCGCGCTCACAAGGTCAGGTTTGGCCTAGCCGCGCGTTTAAACGGTATCGCAGCGGGGGCCGGATCATTGTTGGGAGCCGTGCTGACATCGATCTGGGCTCCGGATCTCGTATTTCAGGAGGGGTTTAGTGCTTCCCAGTTGCTTTCAATCTTGATCTCGTCAACCGTCTTGGGTCTCGCTACGGCAGTCGTAGGCGTGGCCGTCGTGTGGATTTTCCGGTTGTTCCTCGGGGCAAAAGCGCTTGGCACGTAGGCGAGTCCTAGAAGTGCCTGCCTGCCCAGACGCGGCAAGTGTCCCTACACGGCCGTGCTGATCACACCTCATCCGGGTCGCAGAGCGCCGGCACCACCTTGCGAGCATACCGGGAGTCGCGTCTGTTCTCAGGGGGACAGCGGGTGAGGAGCCGCCTTGATGGAGCCGCATTGGTCGAGTGATCCAGCTTCGTTCGTAGCTGTGAGCTGATGTTGGTCGGCATAATGTGCCGTGTCAGCGCGAGTCCAGTGTGACGAAGTGTCACATCGAAGGCGGTGCGGACACGCCTCAACCAGGTCCCGGGTCCACGCTGGAGCGATCGGAGAGCCCGGCGCTATCGAGTGTTTTCTCGAAGACCGTCCCGCGGGAAGCCTCAATGGGAGGGCGGACCCGCGCCGGGCTCATTCGCTTTGTCGGCGCGCAGATGTAGCGCACCGCCCACATACCCCATCTGTCAAGAACGCACCTGGCGGACTGTCCGGCATTGGCCCGCGTAACTCCATCGTGTCATGTAGGAGGCGGCGGGTTGCCCACGAGGCAGGCGCGCCCCTCAAACCCCTGTCTTGGAGACTTAAGCGGGCCCGGAGGATTCGGGGGAGCGGATGTAGACTGGGCTGGCGCACGTGCCACTTCAACTCGGCTTACGGCTCCTCCCCCATCCCGCCGGTGGTGCTGGTACTTGTGATCTTCCGCTACACGTCCGTGCCAATCGGAGGCGCAGGCGTGAACGCGCGCTGCTCGCGCGCGATCGCGAACATCAGGCAGAGCATCCGCCGACCCATGGCTACGACCGCCGGCATCTTCCGCCCGCCGTTCTGGACGAGCATCGTTTGGTACTCGGCCCGGTACAGCCCGCCGGAGCGCATCCGCAGATCTCATTGCCGCTGGACGTGCCACTATCCGGGTTGCACCCGACGAAAAAGCCCTACCGCGCATTCAAGTAGTCATTGAACGGGAAACGGGTGGAAATTCACGCACATAAGGACGATCTACTTACCTGATGGCAGTGTCCTCCTTCGCGTGTTGGATTCGATCACCATGTCATAGATCGTAATAGAGCACGCTCACGCGCTCGTGTGGGCGGGCGACCAGCTGCTGTGGGAAATGCGGGTGCCCGGCGGCACCGATGTGACGCCGGGGAGCACGGACTGGACGCGACAAGCGCGAGCGGCGACTTCTACAGATGCGAGCAAAGGTCGGATTTACAACCGGTGGGCTGCTGTTTGGCGTCTTCCTGGCAGTATTTGTAGAACAATGGCGACAAACGATTTTAGAGCAGGCTTCCGCCGCCGGTGCCGAAGGAGCGTGGTGGGACGCCACAATGGGGGCGATCGTCGCGGGGTTCCCCACCAACGCATTGCTGGCGCTTCTCCTCGAACCCGCAGCCGCCGTGGCTGTCATGCTGGGGACGGATCCGTTTTACGCGCTCCTCTTTGGGATCGTGGTGAACTGGTCTCTGATCGGGGCCCTGATCGGGACGATGGTGCAGAGGGTCGCATCACGACGAGAAACGGCCGGCTAGGCTGTTGCGGAAGGGATCCCATCTCGCTGCGGGAGGCCAAGGACCTGATCCACGGGAGCAGGGCGTGGAACGACGTCGGCCCGCAGCTCGCCGCCTGGCACGAGCGGCTCCTGGACACCATCAACGCCACGGCCGAGCGCGTGATCGTGGACGGCGCGAGGTCCTGCGCGTGCGGCTGCCGGACGATGTGGAGTAGACCGAATCCAGGAGTGACGCGGGAAACGGCCGCGGATCGATCGCCTCGATCCGCGGCCGTCCTGTATCCCTCCCATCACGGACCCGCGAACGCTCTTGACAGACGCGCAACGGCCGCGTATCTCTGGAAACGTTTCCATGAAAACGTTACCACACCATTTGCTCAACCTCTTGGCGAACCTCACGCAGGAGACCCGGTGAGCATCACCATCCGCGACGTGGCCCAGCGGGCCGGCGTGTCGGTCACGACGGTGTCGCGCGCCCTGAACGGCACCGGCCCCGTGAGCGACGAGGCCCGCCGCCGCGTGGAGGCCGCATCGGCCGAGTTGCGCTACCTGCCCCACGGCACGGCCCGCAGCCTCATCACCCGGCGCACGGACGTGGTGGGCGTGGTGCTGCCCGACCTGTTCGGCGAGTTCTTCAGCGAGGTGATCCGGGGGATGGACCCCCGCGCGCAGGAGCGCGGCTACCACCTGCTGCTGAGCGGCTCGCACGACGGACGGCGCGAGATCGAGTTCGCCGTGGGCGCCATGCGCGGCCGCGTGGACGGCATGATCGTCATGTCGCCCGACGTGAGCGGCGCCGAGCTGGCGCAAAGCCTTCCCCCCGACGTCCCCGTGGTCCTGCTGAACTGCGACGTGGCCGGGACGGACTTTTCGGCCATCAACGTCGACAACTTCGGCGGGGCGCGGGAGATGGTGCGCCACCTCATCGGCCTGGGCCACCGGCGCGTGGCCATGGTGAACGGCGCCGCGGCCAACTTCGACGCCCGCGAGCGGCTGCGGGGCTTTCGCGCGGCCATCGACGAGACGGCCGGGGCCGTGGGCGGGATGGAGACGGCCGGCGACTTCACCGAGGCGGGCGGATACCGCGCGGCCATGGCGCTGCTGGCCGACGCGCATCCGCCCACGGCCATCTTCTGCGCCAACGACGCCATGGCCGTGGGCGCCATCAGCGCGCTGCGGGTGGCGGGGCGGCGGGTGCCCGACGACGTGGCCGTGGCGGGCTTCGACGACGTGCCCATCGGCCGCTACCTGAGCCCGTCGCTCACCAGCGTGCGGGTGGACGTGAACCACATGGGCGCGCGTGCCGTGGAGCTGCTGTGCCACGCCATGGCCGGCGACGCGCCGCCCGCGCAGGAGCTGTTGCAGACCACGCTCGTCGTGCGCCGCTCGTGCGGCGGCGGCACGGACGAGCCGCCCCTTCCCGCAGGACTCGGCTGACCCACCCCCACCCCCAGGAGCACGCCCATGAAACCAGGGTTCATCGTTCGCGCCATCGTCCTGCTGCTGTGTATGATCGGAGCCTCGCCGGGGGCGGCGGGGGCGCAGACCACCACGGGACGCTTGCAGGGCTACGTACGCGGCGCGGACGGCGAGGAGATGGCCGGCGCCACCGTGGTGGCCCGGAACACGGAGACCAACCAGCGGCGCCAGGTGGTGACGGCGCAGAACGGGGCGTACGTGCTGGCGGGCCTGCGCCCGGGCCCGTACGAGCTCACGGTGACCCGCGTGGGCGGGGGCGCCCAGTCGCGCGCGGTGCAGCTGGGCGTGGGGCAAAGCCTGGACGTGAACTTCACGATCGCGCCCCAGGCGGTGCAGCTGGAGGCCGTGAGCGTGTCGGCCACGGGCTCGGTGGCCGAGACGCGCACGTCGGAGGTGGCCACCAACGTCACGCGGCAGCAGGTGGAGTCGCTGCCCACGGCGGACCGCAACTTCCTGGGCCTGGCGGTGCTGGCGCCCGGCACGCAGCTGCAGGGCACCACGCTGGACGCCACGCGCCGCACCTTCAGCGCGGGGGCGCAGAACGCGGAGCAGGTGAACGTCTTCATCGACGGCGCCAGCTACAAGAACGACATCCTGGCGGGCGGCGTGGCCGGGCAGGACGCCAGCCGCGGCAACCCGTTCCCCCGCAACGCCATCGGCGAGTTCCGCGTGATCACGCAGAACTTCAAGGCCGAGTACCAGAAGGCGTCCAGCGCCATCATCACGGCCACCACGCGCTCGGGCACCAACCAGTGGGAGGTGAACGGGTTCGTGAACTACCAGGACGCCGGCCTGGTGGCCCTGGACAGCTTTCAGCGGGCGGACCGGCGGGCCAACCCGGCCTTCGAGCGGCCGGACTTCGAGCGGTACCAATGGGGTGTGGACGTGGGCGGGCCGATCATCCGCGACCGGCTGTTCTTCTTTGGCTCGGTGGAGCGCAACGACCAGACGCGCGCCTCGCGGGTGAACATCGTGCCGCCCACGGGCTTTCCCGCGCTGGACAGCATCAACTTCGCCCAGTACAACGGCGAGTTCGACCAGCCGTTCCGCAGCATCCTGGGCTTTGCCAAGCTGGGGTGGGAGCACCGCGAGGGATCGTTCTTCGAGCTCAGCTTCAACACGCGGCACGAGAACGACATCCGCGACTTCGGCGGACTGACGGCGTTCGAGAGCGCCACGCGCTTTCGCAACGACGTGAACACGGGCATCCTCAAGCACACGTGGACGCGCGGCGACCTGCTGAACGAGGTCACGCTCAGCGGGCAGCGCTACCACTACAACCCGCAGCCCAACAGCCCGGGTACCGTCAACCGGTTCTTCGGGTTTGGCTGCTGCGCGCAGCTGGGCAGCAACATCTCGGAGCAGGACTTTACGCAGACGCGCTGGGCCATCCGCAACGACCTCACCTGGACGGGGCTGCAGATGGCCGGTGACCACGTG
>NZ_DASURI010000209.1:0-19633 GCF_036280135.1 Longimicrobium sp. | reverse complement strand
TGCATTCTCACGCAGAGGAAGCAGGGGCAGCAGAGTACTTCATCGCTCGACGAAGTACTCTGCGCCCTCTGCGGCTCTGCGTGAGAATGCAGTTTTTCTGTCTCCGAGGAGAAACACGCGAAGGAGCAGCGTCTTCGGCCGAGCCGCAGTACTGCTGCCTCTGCTCCCTCTGCGTGAGAAAAGCAGTTGAAGTTGGGGTTCTACTCTTCGTCCTCGCCCAGGAACATGCGCTGGTAGCTGTCGTAGCGGCCCGCGTCGATCTCGCCGGACTGGGCCGCGGCGCGGACGGCGCAGCCGGGCTCGTGCGTGTGCGTGCAGGTGGGGTAGCGGCAATCCCCCAGCAGCGGCTCGAACTCGGGAAAGTAGAACTGCAGCTGGTCCGGCTCGATCTCCCACAGCCCCACCTCGCGCAGCCCCGGCGTGTCCGCCACCCACCCCCCGCACTCCAGGGGGATGAGCTGCGCCGTCACCGTGGTGTGGCGGCCCTTGTTCACGGCCTGGCTCACCTCCGACACGCGTAGCCCCAGGCCGGGCTGCACGGCGTTCAGCAGGCTGCTCTTGCCCACGCCCGACGGGCCCGCCAGCGCGGACAGCCGCCCGCACAGCGCCTCGCGCAGGCCGTCCACGCCCGTGCCGTCGCGCGCGGCCGTGTAGTGCACCGTGTAGCCGGCGCGCTCGTACGGGGCAAAGAGCGCGCGGGCGGCGTCCATCCCCGCCACGTCCGTTTTGTTGACGACGATGACGGGCGCGATGTCGCTGGAGGCCGCGATCACCAGAAAGCGGTCCAGCATGCGCAGGTGCGGGTCGGGGTTGGCGGCGGCGAAGACGACGAGCACCTGGTCCACGTTGGCCACGATGGCCTTGGGACGCGGCGCCTTGCCGGGCGCCTTGCGGGCCAGCACCGTCGTGCGCTCGTGCACCTTCACGATGGACCACACCGTCCCTTCGCCCGCGCGGTCCTCGTCCACGTCCACGCGGTCGCCCACCACCACCTTTTCGCCCGTGCGCTCCTCGCGCTTGATGCGGCCGCGCAGCACCGCCTCGACCACGCCCTCGGGCGTCTCCACCTCGTACACGCCGCCCAGCCCGCGGCACACCGTCCCGCTGCGCATCGTCTTTTTGATCAGGCCTGATGAAGGGGGCACAAACGACACGGCACCCCTCCAGGATGGAAGGGTGCCGTGAAGATATGCGTTCGGCCGGCCGGCGTCATGCCGCGAAGCTGGCCAGCGCCTCGCCCATCTCGCCCTCGCGCAGGCGCTTGAGGGCGCGGTCGCGCAGCTGGCGGATGCGCTCGCGCGTCACGCCCAGGATGTCGCCGATCTCCTCCAGCGTGTGCTCGCGGCCGCCCTCGAGGCCAAAGTACAGCTTGAGGACCTTGGCGTCGCGCGGCTGCAGGGTGCCCAGCGCCTTGTCGATGCGCTCGCTCAGCAGCCGCTCCTCCACCTCCTCTTCCGTCTCGATGGCGCTGTCGGCCACGAAGCGGTCCATGAGCTGGCTGTCGTCGCTGTCGCCGATGGGCGCGTCCAGGCGAATCTCGGCCGCGTTGAGCGTCTGCAGGCTCTCCACGATGTCCACCGACAGCCCCGTGGCCTCGCTGAGCTCCTGGGGCGTGGGGTCGCGGCGAAGCTCCTGCTTGAGCCGCTCGCGCTCGCGGAAGATCTTGGCCAGGTCGCTGGCGCGGTTGAGCGGCACGCGCACGCTGCGGCCCTGGTTGGCCAGGGCGCTCAGGATGGCCTGCCGGATCCACCACACGGCGTAGGAGATGAACTTCACCCCCTGGTCCGGGTCGAACTTACGCGCGGCCGTCACCAGGCCCACGTTGCCTTCCTGGATGAGGTCCGCCAGGGAGACGCCGCGGTTCTGGTACTTCTTGGCGACGGAGATCACGAAGCGCAGGTTGGCCCGCACCAGCTCGGCGATGGCGGCCTCGTCGCCCGCCTGGGCCCGCTTGCCCAGCTCGATCTCCTGCGCGGCGGTCAGCAGCGAGTGCGTGCTGACCTCCTTGAGGTACTGGTCCAGGCTGCTCTGGTCTTCGGCCGCCACGGAGAAGCCGCCGTCCAGGCTGGGCGCCTGGCGCTTGCGCCGGCGGGTGGTGCCCTTTCGCGTCGTGGTGGCCATGTCTTCGTTCTTCGTGCTCATCGTGCCTCAGTCGGTGCGCCCCCACAGGCGGGGCGCGAACCGTTCGGATTCTTGCAAAAGGTCTGCCGGGGGATAACAAAGCCGCCCGGCGCGTCGAAGGCGGCGGGCGGCGGCTCGGCGGGCGTTGCGAATGGTCGCTACGCGCGCAAAACGCCGCTCCTTCCCGTCCATGCCGTCCCCATGGGCATGCCAAGCCGTGCCCGAATGCATCCGGGACGTGCCGTGGTCGTGCGCGAGAGGACGTTCAACATCTTTCAAAACGCGAAAGTTTGGGTGATGATCCGCCGGCCCCATGCGGTCGGGGGCGCACATGATACGTTACGGAAATCTCCCCGTCAACGGTTTCGTTGCGCACCTTGCGAGGTCCCTGGGAACGGTTGCCGGCTGCCTGCTTCGTACGCCGGCGAACCAGCAAGGTTCCGGCCACCAAAACCCGCCGCGTTGACGGTAGACACTTGCCCTTTCGGCAGGTTTTCGGCGTGCACGGAACGGGCCGCCGGGCAGGACGCACAGGAGCGTCCGAATGCCGTTCCGCGTCCAATCCCAAGACACTGCGGACGGGGTGCTTGTTCCCCGCCTGCATTGGGTATCGGCACGTGCGGGCGGAAGCCGTACCGGGTTCCATCCCCTTCCTCCAGAGCACAGAGTTTACACCGGCCCGGGGTTTGCCATCCGTCCCGTGCATGGACAAACCCGATGCACTTCGCGCCTTTGCTCTCCAGGTCCACGACCGCCTGTGCGCGGTGTACGGATGCCCCATCCCGTACTTTCACGACCTGGACCCGCTGAGCGAGCTGGTCTCGTCGCTCCTGTCGCACCGCACCACCAACCGCAGCTCCGGGCAGGCGTTCAAGGAGCTGCGCCGCCGCTTCGGCAGCTGGGAGGCCGTGCGCGACGCGCCCGTGGCCGAGGTGCAGGACGCCGTGTCGCCGTGCACCTGGCCAGAGCAAAAGGCGCCGCGCGTGCAGCAGGTGCTGCGCGAGGTCACGGAACGCCGGGGCGAGCTCTCGCTGGAGTTCCTGGCGGAGATGCCGGTGCCGGACGCGCGCGCGTGGCTGGAGTCGATCCCCGGCGTGGGGCCCAAGACGAGCGCGGCCGTGCTGCTGTTCAGCCGGCTGCGGATGCCGGCGCTGCCCGTGGACAGCCACCATCACCGCGTGGCCACGCGGCTGGGGCTGCTGCCGGACGGCGTGCCCGTGGGCCCGGCGCACGCGCGGCTGGAGGCGCTGCTGCCGGCGGACTGGAGCGCGCAGCAGGTGTACGATCACCACGAGGTGCTCATGCTGCACGGACAAAAGTGCTGCTTCTTCCGTAGCCCGGCCTGCGCCCGCTGCCCCGTGCTGGACCTGTGCCCCACGGGCCAGGCCCGCCTCGCCCCGAAGACCGCGGATGCCCGTCCCGCCGATCCGCATCCCGACCTGTTCGGGTGACAAAAGTGCGAAAGTGCGAAAGTGCGAAAGTGCGAAAGAACGCGCGGCGTCGGGGGGATTGGGTGCGCCGCCGTCATCCCGCCGAGCGAATGAATTCGCCGCTGGAAAGGCACGAAGTCCGCCTGCGCGGACTGCCCCAGGGAGGGTCGCCCGTGTGCACCGGCGCGGCAATCCGGTCGGTTGAAGCCCCGTTCGCAGAGCGCATCGGCGCGAGACGGGGCTTATGGCTGTCCTAGCGGCGGGTTTACCCGCTCAGGCGGGGAGCCGGCTCGCCGGCATGATCTCTCCCGAACGTTCATCCCCCGCCTCGGCCTCCCCATCCCCGCCATTCCGACAGTCCCGCATCTGCCGATCGCCATTGTGCTTAGGGCAGTTGACCCAACCCTGTGCAAAGATTAAATTTCGGCTCCTGTTCGGTGAACCCGCAGTCCTGGGGCTGAGATCGCAGATGGAGATCGCGCAGAAGCTCGCCATCCTGGCCGACGCCGCCAAGTACGACGCGTCGTGCAGCAGCAGCGGCGCCAAGGGGCGCAAGGGCGGCAAAAAGGGGATCGGCTCCACGGAGGGGTCGGGCATCTGCCACAGCTACACGCCGGACGGCCGGTGCGTGTCGCTGCTCAAGATCCTGCTCACCAACTACTGCATCTACGACTGCCAGTACTGCATCAACCGCCGCAGCAGCGACGTGCGCCGCGCGCGGTTCAAGGTGCGGGAGGTGGTCGACCTCACGCTGGACTTCTACCGCCGCAACTACATCGAGGGCCTCTTCCTGAGCTCCGGGATCATCCAGACCCCGGACTACACCATGGAAGCCCTCATCGCCGTCGCGCGCACGCTGCGGCAGGAGCACGGCTTCGCGGGATACATCCACCTCAAGGCCATCCCCGACGCGTCGCCCGAGCTGCTGGACGAGGCGGGCCGCTGGGCAGACCGGCTGAGCCTGAACGTGGAGCTGCCCACGCAGGAGAACCTGGACCGCCTGGCCCCCGAGAAAAAGCTCGTGCAGATCACCAGCGCCATGGGGCGGATGGCGGACCGCATCGACGAGGCCAGGCAGGTCGCGGAACCCCGGCGCCGGCTCCCGGTCTTTGCCCCCGCCGGGCAGAGCACGCAGATGATCGTGGGCGCCACGGAGGCCACGGACGCCACCATCCTTTCCACGGCCTCCGCGCTGTACAACGGGCCGCGGCTCAAGCGCGTGTACTACTCCGGCTTCAGCCCCATCCCCGACGCCGCCGCGGGGTTGCCGCCCATCGCCACGCCGCTCGTCCGCGAGCACCGCCTGTACCAGGCCGACTGGCTGATGCGGTTCTACGGGTTTGGCGCGGAGGAGCTCACCACGCCGGACGCGCCCAACCTGGACCTGACGGTGGATCCCAAGGTGTCGTGGGCGCTGCGGCACCGCGAGCGCTTTCCCGTGGACGTGAACCGCGCGTCCAGGGAGGACCTGCTGCGCATCCCGGGGCTAGGCGCGCGCAACGTCAAGCGCATCCTGGCCGCGCGCCGCTGGACGCGCATCCGCACGGACGACCTGCGGCGTCTGGGCGTGCCCCTGCGCCGCGCGCTGCCGTTCATCGTCACGGACGACCATCGGCCCACGCTGCTGGGCCTCGACGCCGTGGACCTGCGCGACCGCATCGCACCCAGGCGCGCGCAGATCGATCTGTTCGAGACGGCCACCGCCGCCACGCACGGGGAGCTTTGAAGTGCGTGAGTGCGGAAGTGCGTCAGTGCGGGAGTGGGTCCGGCGCGGGAGGGCTCCGTGGTGGGCGGACGGGCGTCGCGACATCCGGGAGCGAATGAATTCGCCGCTGGAAGTTCGCGAAGTCCGCCTTCGCGGACTGCCCCAGCGGCGACCGGCATCCGTGCACCGCGGCCGGCAACCGGAGCGGTTGAAGCCTCGTTCGCAGAGCGCGTCAGCGCGAGACAGGGCTTATGGCTGTCCCAGCGGCGGGTTTACCCGCTCAGGCGGGGCGACGGCGTCCATGCTCGTTCCTGGTTCGGCATCGAGCCCGCTCCCATGATCGAAGTCGCCATCGAGCCCACGTTCGCCGCGTGGCGGGCGGCCGCGCGCCGGCTGCTGCTGGACGGCGTGGAGCCCCGCGACGTCGCCTGGCGCGACGCGGACGACGCGCAGCAGGGGCTTGGCCTCGCGCTCGCGGCGGACGCGGCGGGCTTGGCGCGGCCGCAGGACGCGTTCCGCGTGTCGAAGCGCTTCGTGGAGCTGGCCCAGGCCGCGGCGTGCCACGCGGACCCCGAGCGCTGGGGCCTGCTCTACCGCCTGCTGTGGCGCCAGACGCACGGCGAGCCGCGATTGATGGACGTGGCCAGCGACCCCGACGTGCATCGCCTGCTGCGGATGGAAAAAGCCGTGCGCCGCGACACGCACAAGATGAAGGCGTTCGTGCGGTTCCGGACGGTGGAGCACGAGGGCGAAACGATCTATGTTGCGTGGTTCGAGCCGGACCACCACATCGTGGAGCGCGCGTCGGAGTTCTTCAAGGAGCGCTTCGCCTCCATGCGCTGGAGCATCCTCACGCCGCGCCGCTGCGTGCACTGGGACGGCGAGTCGCTGGCGTTCACGCCCGGCGTGTCTCGCGCCGACGCGCCCACGGCGGACGTGCTGGAGACGCTGTGGCGAACGTACTACGCCAGCACCTTCAACCCCGCCCGCCTGCGCACCCGCGCCATGCGCGCCGAGATGCCCCAGCGCTACTGGAAGAACCTCCCCGAGGCGGACCTCATCACCCCGCTGGTGGCCGATGCTCCCGCCCGCACCCGCCGCATGATCGAGCAGCAGGCCCGCGACGAGCTCGCCCGCCGCGAGCGAAAGCAGCGGCGAACGCGGGAGGGTGATGCCGATCCGCCTGCCGCCGTCCCATCCAACGATCCACCGGCTGAGCAGGGCGAGTGAGAGAACCGGGCGGTGTAGCCCAGCATCACCCTGGAATGCGTCATCCTGAGGAGCCGCCGCGTGGACCCGGTTCGCGCGGATTCCATGGCGGCGACGAAGGATCTCGCCCGCGAAGCTCTGCGCCTGCCCTCGTGCCCGCGCGGAAGACGGAGCTTTCCGCTATCGTTGAGGGACGGCTTCAGCCACTCCGTCCAGATGCCGATACTCCAGCGTGAGGATGAACCCGATGCCCGCGTCCGCCCGTGACTGACCGCCCCGCGCACCACGGGCCGGACGGCAAGTTCCGCATCCCCTGGCCGCTCGAAGTGCCCGACCAGCGCGCGGGCGGCGGCGTGCTGCGCTGGCAGATGGAGCGGATGCGGACCAGGCTTCCGCCCAACCCCGATCCATCGGCCCTGCCGCTCGTATCCAGCAACGTGGCGCGGCCGCGCGCGGCGGCGGGGGAGATGCGCATCACCTGGATCGGCCACGCCAGCTTCCTGCTGCAGATGGGCGGCCGCAACGTGCTGCTGGACCCACACTTTGGCCCGCGCGCGTCGCCGTTCCGCTTCATGGGGCCCAAGCGGTTCGTGCCGCCGGGCGTGGCGCTGAAGGATCTGCCGCCCATCGACGCTGTCCTGCTCTCGCACGACCACTACGACCACCTGGACGAGGGCAGCGTCCGCGACCTGCACCGCGCGTTCGGGGACGGTATCCGGTGGATTGCGCCGCTGGGGCACGCGGCGTGGCTGCGGGCGCGCGGCATCACCAACGTGGCGGACGTGGACTGGTGGGACACGATCGAGCTGCCCGGCAACGGTGGCCCGCTGACGGTCACCTGCGCGCCGGCGCAGCACTGGACGCGCCGCACCCTGCGCGAATACAACGACCGGCTGTGGGGATCGTTCGCGCTGCGGACGGCGGACGGGCGGCGCGTGTACTTTGGCGGGGACAGCGGCTACTTTCGCGGATACGAGGAGATCCGCCGGCGCCTGGGCCCGTTCGACGCCGTGCTGATGCCCATTGGCGCGTACGATCCGCGCTGGTTCATGGCGCCCGCGCACATGAACCCCGAGGAAGCCGTACGTGCCTACGTGGAGATGGGCGGCCGCGGCGCGTTCATCCCCATGCACTGGGGCACGTTCCGCCTGACGGACGAGGATCCGCTGGAGCCGCCCGTGCGCCTGCGCGCCGCGTGGGAGTCTGCGGATCTGCCGGACGCCGATCTGCACGTGTTGAAGCACGGCGAGACGCTGGTGTTGTAGAAGTGCCAAGTGCGAAGTACCAAGTGCCAAGTAACAGATAGCCGACGATGTCGCACTTGGCACTTGGCACTTGGCACTTGTCACTTCGCCTCACTGCGTCGACGGGTTGTCGTCGCCGGCCTTTTCGACCGCGGTGGGCGGCTGCGCGGGACCGCCACCCGCGGGCAGCGTGGGCTGGCCCACGGCCGTGGACGACGCGCTGTCCGGGTAGGTGCCCGGGCCGCTGGGGGCGGCGGGGTTCACGGTCCCCACGGGCGGCGGCGCCACCGGGGTGGCCGTGCCCGCCGCCATGGAGTCCGGGCCGGGCGCGCCCTGGCTGGCCTCGTCGGGAACGTTGTGCTCGCCGGAGCCGTCGCACGCGGCGGCGGCCAGCACGGCGGTGAGCAGTCCGGCGGATAGCAAGCGAAGCCTGGGCATCGGCACCTCTAGTCCGGGTTGAAATCCTGTCGATGTGCATCGGTCGAGGCGCGGACGATTCGCATCCGCCGTACCAGTCGTCCATCAGCCGCCAAACGGGCCGGCCGCTGGCCCGAAACGCGCCCGAAACACTTGCGCCCCGGCCTGACACCTTCCATCGTTTCAGGTCCGGAACCCACGCGTACCGCCCGCTTTCCCTTTCGCCCAACCCAATGGCCAAGCACATCCCCCTGTCGGATTCGGAGCTGCACGCCATCGAGGCCCTGGCCCTGGACGCCACGCCGGGCCCGTGGGAGCCGCAGGTGGTGATGGACTACCAGACGGGCGAAAGCGCCCGCGTGGTGGTGCACGCCGCCGCCGAGGACGACGAGCTGCGCTACGTGGTGGAGGGCGCGCACGAACTGGCCGAGGCGGACCAGCGCTTTATCGCGGCCATGCACCCGGATGCCGTGCTGCGCCTGGTGCGCGAGATCCGGCGCCTGCGCAAGGTGCAGGAGCGGTACGACATGATGTGCGGCATCGTGGAGCACCTGAACGCCTTCCTGGAACGGCGCGGGCTGGTGGCGCAGGCCCAGCGCTTCGTGGAGGTGCGGGCGCAGCTGGAGCGCATCGCCCCCGACGGAACCGAGCTGGGCGACGGGGGACGGGCGGGGGCGGATCGCCGTTCCACCGCGCTGGCCTGACCCCAGGGCGCCCCGCCGGGCGCCCTTTTTTTCATCACCCCACATCCCTTTCCATCCAGTGCGGCCGACTGTGATGACCGCCCGCGAAATCCGACTGCCGGACCGCTTCTACCTTCCCCGCATCGACGCGCAGGGCCGCGAGGTGCGCGACGTGATGCCGTGGGAGGGCGCCGTGAGCTACGCCACCGACGGCGCCCGCGTGGGGGTGGCCTACCCCGACGGCCGCGTGGAGTGGCTGGGCGACGTGCCCGACCTGTCCCTGGGTGACGCCTCGCACTTCGAGGAGGACTTTGCCGGGGTGAACATGGACGCGCTCGTGGCGGGGCTGCACGCGTACGTGGAGCGGCATCCTATCCTGCGCTCCGTCTGGCGCGAGGACCTGCAGCGGCTGGATTCGCTGCGCGGGCACGGGCCGGGCGGCGGAAACGGCGACGGTTCCAGGGAGCAGGGAATAGGGAACAGGGAATAAGGAATCGCCGGCAACGGCAGAAACAGGCGAGGGGCGGCCCCGGAGTGCGGGGCCGCCCCTTTGTCATCCACTGTACGGATCCACGGATCGTGCGCTGCCCTGCCGGGGTGCGCCCGTGGAACCGTCTACCTGCCGGCGGCGCGCGCCGGCAGGGACATCAGCAGATCAGCATGCCGCAGGTGATGCCTTCGCAGGTGTAGTTGGGACACGACGCGCGGCAGCTCTGCGCGTTGTACGTCTGCTTGACGCACGTGCCGTACTCCGGGTTGGTGGGGCAGAACGTATCCATGCTGTCATCGTAGAGGCTGTTCGCCTTCACCGTCCCGAGCGCTCCCGAATCTTCTCCCGTCACGAACGTCACGACTTCGAGATCCTCGATCTTGAGCTTGCGCATTTGCTTGATCCTCACGTGAGGGTAGGGGTGCCACCCGCGAGGGTGCGAGTGGCGAGGGTAGAGCGGCAACCGGCAGGGCAGCGACACCTCATCCCGGTGTACCTATTGAGACGCACAATAGTTTCATCCTTTCGTGCGATGGCGATTTACGTGCGGAAGGATGCATGAACCACCGTGCTCGCCCGCGCCCGGACCAGGAGCCGCACAACGCGAACGGGCCCGGCGATGTGCCGGGCCCGTTCGCGCGTATCACCCGAGCCGTTTCCGTCAGTTGGCGGCGGGCTGGCCGTCCAGGCGCGGGTGGGCCTGGTTGGCGGGCACGCTGGCCTCCATGCCGGGCGTGGCGCGGTTCTCCAGCGCGTCGGTGTAGATGCGGCGCCACTCGGCCATCATCCGCGTCGTCGTCGTGTCGCTGGGGTTGCCCAGCCCCGTGAGCGCCAGCAGCCCGCCAGCGCCGCCCGTCAGCGCCATCGCGCCCCACATGTGGTCCGTCACGTTGGGCAGCGCGCGGTGCAGCACCTCGATGTTGCGGCCCAGCGCCCCCGAGGGGTTCAGGTTGGCCAGCGCCTCGCGCTCCATGTTGTTGGCATTGTCGATCATCTCGCGCACCATGGCGTCGTCGAAGCCGGGCTGGCCCCGGTACTGCTCCGCCTGCTGGCGCATGGACCGGGCGCTCTCCACGGCCTGCTGCTGCATGGGACGCAGGGCCAGGTGCCCGCCGGCCTCGGTGATGCGCTCGCGCACCCACTCCATCTCCGCCGGGTTCAGTCCCTGCGAGCGCGCGGAGCGCACGAAGCTCCCGCCCACCAGGTCGCCCAGCCCCGCCACCATGCCGGCGGCGTCGGTCGCGTTGCGCAGGCCGGCGATCAGGCCGCCGCCCTCGGCACGCGTTTCCATCTGGGCCATCTTCTGGTGGTACTGCGGCGCCTCGCGGGTAATCAGGTCGAACTGCACCAGCGTCGTGCGCAGGTACGCCGTCACCTGGCGCGGCGTGAGGAGGCTGTCCGCGGGTGCCTCGAAGCTGGCCGTCTCCTTGTCGGTGGCCGTGGCGGAGGACGCCGGGTCCACGGCCTCGGCGTTGGCCGTGGCCGACTGATCTTCGGGGGCGTCGCCGCCGCACGCGGCGGACAGCAGCAGGAGCCCGGCCGCGGCGGCGCGGCGCAGGAAGGGCATGCGGGGCATGGGATGCTGCATCGCGAGGCCTCTCTGTTGGTTGGGGTGAACGCCGGCGCGAGCGGCGCCGGGAGGAGGGCGGGCCCGCGGCCCATTATGGCAGCGGGACGGGAACGGTGCGTCCGGGCAGCTTCGCTGTCAAGCGTTTCGTCCCTCCGCGGGTAAGCGGATGGAGCGAAAGGAGTTGAGCCATCCGCCAGCGCGCGGGGTGATTACGGCGGTCCATCCGAAAAGATTCGAAACGCGATCGTTTTGGGGCCGACGCCCTGACCCGGGGATACGGATTAGATGATGAAAAGGCGCGCGGCGGCTGAAGGCGGGCCGCCACGTTCCCGTTCTGCGCGTTCGCTTGGGGTCCGGTATCGAGCACGTGTGTTCGAGCCCTGGCCGTGTTTTGGCGCGGGATTGCGCGGAACAAGTGGACGGCGTATCCACCGTACCTCCCCGCCGACGTAGCCGGTCGGACGCCTTGTCCATAGTACTATCGGATGGTACTATACGAGCACACGTCACCGCCGCACGCTGGAAGCCGTGTTCCGGGAGCCTGTCAGTGCCACCATCGTCTGGGACGACGTGGAAGCGTTGTTCCTGCACCACGGAGGCGTGATCGAGGAAGGAAGCGGCTCACGGATCTGCATGATCCTGAAAGATCATGCGGCGGATTTCCATCGGCCGCACCCGCGAAAAGAAGCCAAGCGATACCAGGTTCGCCTCGCACGCGCGCTACTCACCCAAGCCGGGATCGTACCATGAGCATGACGTACAAGGGCTACACGGGAACGATGGAGTACGACTCCGAAGACCGGATCTTTCATGGCCGCGTGATCGGGGTCACCGACATCATCTCGTTCGAGGGGACCTCGGTGGATGAGTTGGAGGCGGACTTCCGCAACGGGGTGGACAACTACCTGCGGGGATGCGACCGCAACGGCGTGGAGCCGCAGAAGCCCTACTCCGGCAAGTTCGTGCTGCGCCTTTCGCCGGAGGTGCACCGCGACACGTCCATCGCGGCACGGCGCGCTGGAGCCAGCATGAACAACTGGATCCTGGGCGCCATCCAGATGCGGCTCGACGCGGAGAAGATGCCCCCCAGCCGCCCTGAGATCGACGATCGGATCTCCGAAGCCGCGGGCGGATAATCCTCCGCCGCTCGTTTGGCGACCGACGCGACCGGCACGCCCTGGCGGTGTGCCGGTCGCGTCCGTTTTGTGCCCGGTTCCGAACAGGCATGTTCGGCCCGTGGCCGTGTTTTGGCGGGTAGTTGACCAGGGAAAATGGACAGATGATCGTTGGGCGCCGTCGCCGTTCACCTCTGCCGCGAAAGGCGCAGCGCCATGGAACACCGGGGATACACGGGCTCGGTGGAGTTCGACGCCGAGGAGGGCATCTTTCACGGCCGCGTGCTGGACCTGCGCGACACCATCACGTACGAGGCGGACTGCGAGGAGCGCCTGGAGGCCGCGTTTCGCGACGCCATCGACGAATACCTGGACCAGTGCTGGGCCTGCGAGACGGAGCCCGAGCCCCCGCCCGCCGCGGCGGACGCGCGGCCCTGGGCGGCATGATCCGCATCCGCCAAACGAAGCGCGGGCCGGGAAGCGATCTCCCGGCCCGCGCTCGACCCGCTGCTCCACCGAATCCGCCGAGTCCGCCGGCTAGGAGCCCCGGCGGAGCTCCGGGACGACGGGGATGACGAGCGTGCGGTCGCCGCGGCGCACCTCGAAGCGCACGGCTTGGCCGGGACGCAGACCGGCGTAGAAGCCGCCCGCGCCCGGCGTGGTGAACGGGCGCCCCTCGATGCGCAGCAGCACGTCGCCGGCGCGCAGGCCCGCACGGTGGGCGGGAGCGCCGGGCACCACGGACTGGATGCGCATGGGCTGCGTGGCGTGCCAGCGCCAGTCGCCGTTCTCCTGCCGCCAGCCGCAGTCGCCGCAGTCCATCTCCATCCCGAAGTACACGCCCGGGCCGCCGCTCGCCTCCGGCTGCGGGGACTCGCTCCCGTGGCTGCCCGGCTTGGCGGCGGACGCCGTCACGGCCACGTTCGGCGTGTTGCACCCCGGCTCGGGCACCACGCGGACGACGGATTCCGCGCCGTCGCGGCGGATGCCCAAGCGCACGGGCACCCCCGACCGCAGGTTGGCCATTCGCCGCCCGCCGTCGCGCGTGGTGATGAGCGCGCCGTCAATGCTGGTGATCTGATCGCCCTCGCGCAGCACGCGGGCCGCGGGGCCGGCCGGCTCCAGGTTCCACGCGCGCGGCTCCACGGAAAAGTCGTGGCGGTACCCCGCCCCGTCGCGCGCGTTGACCATACATCCGCCGCCTACGCAGTGCAGCATCCCGATGCCCAGCGACGCCGTGCGCGGCACGCCGTCGCGGCAGGCCTGCGCCCGCGCGTCCGTGGCCGTGAAAACCAGCGCCAGGATCAGCGGGATGGACCGGAGCCGGCGAGCGTTCATCATCCGCTTGATCATCAGAACATCACGCCCGGACGGGGCGCCGTGTCCGCGGGGGTCATGCGGCCGTGGCGCGTGATGGACGCGGTGCGGAACAGCTGCACGGCCGAGCTGTCGCCGCCGCGCAGGCGCGTGAGCTCGCGCGAGGCGCCGTAGCAAGCGGCAATGGTGGCCTCGCGTCCCTGCGCGGCCACCAGGCTGTCGCTGCCGCGAGTGGCGGCCACGAAGTGCGCCACGGCGGCCACGTACTCCGTGCCCGCACGCTGCACGCGCACGGCGGCCTGCATGGCCGTGGCGACGGTGTCGGCCGCGATGGCCATGGCCGACGCAGAATCGGCGGGCCGCGACATGCGCCCGCCCCCAAAGCCGATGCCCAGCAGCAGCGCGGCCGCGGCCGCCTGGGGCACCCAGCCGCCCAGCATGCGTCCGCGCCGGCGGCGATGCCCGTCTAGCGAGACTACCTTCGTCACGGCGACGGGCGCGGGCGTGGCGGCCGTCTCCTCGGCCACGAGGCGCGCGTGCAGGGCGGCCCAGCCGTCGCTGGCGGGCGTGGCCAGGCGCGGCAGGGCCGCCAGACGCGCCGTGAGGACCACCAGCGGCTCGGCGAGGGCACGGCAGGCGGCGCAGTCGTCCAGGTGCGCGGCGACCCGGGCCATCTCGCCTGGGGGCAGCTCGCCACCGGCGTAGTCGTGCAGGTCGTCGTCGGAAAGGTGCATGGTCATCGCTCCAGGGCCTCCATCATCAATCGCCGCGCGCGGTTCAGCTGGCTCTTTACCGTGCCCAGGCTCACGCCCAGCATCTCGGCGATCTCGTGGTAGCGGTAGCCGTTCACGTCGTGCATCAGCAGCACGTTGCGGGCGCCGGGGGGCAGCGCCGCGATGGCGCGCTCCAGGTCCACGGCCGTGTCGGGCATGGCGCGGCGCGCCTCGGCGGCGTAGCGGTCGGGCTCGTCCGTGGTCATCACCCGCGCCTGGCGCCGCGACTCGCTGCGCAGGTGCTCCAGCGTGGTGCGCACGGCCACCGTGTGAATCCACGTGCTGAGCGCGCTTTCGCCGCGAAATCCAGGCAGCTTTTGCCACACGCGCACGAACACCTCCTGCGTGACGTCCTCGGCCCGCGCCGCGTCGCACGTCATCCGCAGGGTGATGGCGTACACGTGGCGATAGTGCGCGCGGTACAGCGCCTCGAACGCGCAGGGGTCGCGCGGGAGGGCGGTGTCCGGCGTGGCGGGCTCCGGCGGTGCGGTCAGGGTCACAGTCGGCGTGCGGGGGCGCGTTCGTGCGTTGGCCTGGGTATGTGGCCGGCGGGCGGTGAAAGGTTGGAAGGACCGGAACCGCGGGGGACAGGTTGCGGGGGACAGCCGGCAACGGCGTGCATCCTCTCCCGCAACGTGCGTGTGGTTGGCACGAGTGGACAAGCGGCGGCGGATCAGGCCGGGGTTACGTGAGCCCCCGGCCTACCGTCACCGCTCGCACTCTTCTTCGATGGCCTCGCATCGTCTCATCCTTCTCCTGTCAGGACGAGTCGCGGCAGGGCTCGCGCTTCAGGCCCCGGCACGGCGTCGTAGTGAGCATCGCGCGATGCGACCGGCGCGTCGTGCTGGCGCGCCAGCGCCGCGATCCAGATGTCGTTCTCCGGGATGGGACGCCCTTGCCGGCGCAGGTGCGTCCTCACTTCTCCGTAGTGGTGGGCCGTCTCCAGATCACAATCCAGCACTTCGCCATTGGCCAGCAGTGCGTCGATACGGGCCATCTCCCGTTCCGTCTGCCGGCCCTGCAGCGCGCCCGCGATCAGCTCCCCGATGACGACCACCGGGATGAGGAGGCGCTTTGCCTCATACAGGGCCTGCTCCGCGCCGGGATCACGGCGAAACGAAGCAATGACGATATCGGTGTCCAGCAGGAGCTTACCATCCTTCATAGTCGATCCTTTCGCATTCCTCTTCGATGAAGCGCTCCATCTGGTCCAGGACGTCCTCGGGGATCGTTCCCGCGAATCGCCGAAACACATGGCCGGGCGCTCCCAACCCTGCGGCAAAGGCAACCACGTGCTCCGCGATGAGCTCCTGCTGCTCGCAGGTGAGGCCGCATACCTCGCGCTCCAGCTCCGACGGGGGCGATCCACCGACGGAACGCGCGGGAGGGCAGGAAGCGATGACGAGATCGCCATTGCTCGACGTGCCACTCTGCCGCCAGGGAAGCGACGCGTGCGGGTTGGCCCGCAGCCAGCGCGCGTACTCCACCACCTGCTCGCGCCGCGCGGCCGGCAACTGGTCGAACATAGTCACGACTTCGGCACTCAGCTGAACGCTCATGATGCCTCCGTAAAGGGGACGCAGTGCTCGCGTCTGAATCTAACCCCAGAATCGTCCGGAGTGTAGATTCTGAATGCGCCACCGGCCGCACGCCTGCTTGCGGCCAACGCACGAACACCGATGCGCATCTGCACATGTTGCAGTGTGTCGTGGCACCTCGAACCGAAGCCGCTCCGGGCAGATAAAGTGGCGCGGATGCTCGCGATCCGGCCGTGTGCCCATGATTGGCACCAACAGCGGCTCCGACGTGGCGGCACGATAACGCGGCCACTTAGACCACGATTTCCGCTCCGATCAGGACAGGCGCGCTCCGTCCAGATACGACGAAGCCCCCGCGGCACGCCGGCCGCGGGGGCTTTCAGTCGGGATCCCGAGGGCCCTACGCCTCGGCGGCGGCGCGGGCGCGGACCTGCTCCTGGCGCAGGAGGCCGGCGGCCATCATCTCGTACGGGATGGACGCGGCGTAGCGGGGCACGAGCGCGGCATCGTCCGTCACGGCCAGCAGCTCGGCGTCGGCACGGACGGCGAGCGCCTCGGCCAGGGCGTGGCGATCGGCGTGCTCGCCGGCGATGCGCGTCCACTCCAGCAGGCGCGACTGCAGGTCGTCCAGGTGCCACGCCACGTCCGTGATCCCGCCGAAGTGCGTGGGCAGCAGCATCCTGGCATCCACCGCGCGCAGGCGGTCGATGCTGCGCAGCCACGCCGGCGTGTCGATCTCCGGCGGCGGCGTGGGCGGGCGCACGTGCTTGACGCCGTCCATCCGGATGCCGCCCACGTCGCCCGTGAACACCAGCCCCGCTTCGACGTCGTGGAACGAGAAGTGGTGCGCCGCGTGCCCCGGCGTGTCCAGTGCCGCCAGCGCGCGCCCGCCCACGCGCACCGTCTGCCCGTCGTCCAGCGTGCGGATGCGCTCCGTGGGGACAGGGAGCATGGTGCCCCACATCTCGTCCATGCGGTCGCCGTAGATGCGCGCGGCGCTGGCCAGCAGGCGCGACGGGTCCACCAGGTGCGGCGCGCCCCGCGGGTGCACGTAGACGCTGGCGCGCGGCGCGAGCGCCACGAGCTGGCCGGCGCCGGCCGCGTGGTCCAGGTGGATGTGCGTGAGCAGGATGTGCGTGAGGTCCGCCGGGTCATGCCCGGCCGCGCGGATGCCGGCCAGCAGCGCGTCGCGCGTGGACGCCGGCCCGGCCTCGATGAGCGCGAGGTCGCCGCCGTCCGCCACCAGGTACGACGCGATGAACCCCGGCCCGCCCCATCCGTGGTCAATGCGGGTGACTCCCGGTGCCTCCGTGTGGATCCGCGCCTCCGCCATCCGCTTCCCTTCCCTTGGTTTCCGGACGATCTCGTGAGCCGCGGAATCTACATCACCCGATCGTTCCGTGCGACGGGCGGACGCGAAAAAGCCCGCCCCCAAGCAGGGAGCGGGCCTCGGCGCGGATCAACTTCCGCACGAACGCACTTCCGCACTCGTCACAGGCCGAGCATCCGCTCCACGCGGGCTTCCAGCGAGGGCTTGGTGGCGCCGGCCAGGGCGCTCTCCAGCAGGTCCGCCAGCTCCTCGGCAAAGTCCTGCGGGTGACGGCGCTTGATGCGCACCAGCGGCGCGAACGCCAGCATGATGGTGCGCGGGCGGTCGTCATCCCCACCCTCTTCGTCACCGCGCCAGGCCTCGGCGGACCAGCCCGCGCCGCTCTTCCACGGCTCGGAATCGTCCGTCTCGTCCTCTTCCTCCATCTCGGCGGCCATGCCGGGGGGCAGGTGCTCGATGGGCACCGTCAGCCCCACCATCGCCTGGATCTCCTGCGCGGGATCCTCCGGCTCCTCGGCCATCAGGCCCAGGCGCACGGGACCGCGGATCACCTGGTGCAGGATGACGATGGTCTCGGGGGGAAGGAACGCCCGAAAGCTGGGGTTCTCGTTTCCGTCCGCAAAAAAGGCGACCGGGATGAGCTGCGAGTCGTCGGTCAGCAGCCCCTCGGGCTCGACCTCGCGCATCTCCAGGTCAACCGGCTCGTCGCGAAGGTATACGTGCATGGTTCTCGGCGCTAAGATCTCGCGTTCTCCGCGACCGCGCGGGCCGGGTGCGTGCCGTCCGCATCTTTCCGTACGGCTTGTGCTTGTACACTCTACTGCGGCGAGGTTCCCCACAGCGTGCACGCCCTTGCCGCTCCTGTGACGCCAGCCGCATCCAGCCGGTGACACGGCCGCGCCTGACCGCTTTGGATCGGATGCGGCGGATGCCATTCCTCCAGTATCGACCGACATCGACCATGTCCTTACCCCCCGTGATCACCGCGCCCCTGCTGGCGCCGCTGCACGACGAGCTCCTCCGCCTGCTGCGCTCCCTGGCACCGGAAGACTGGGAGCGGCCGGCCACGCCGCGGTGGCGCGTGCGCGACGTGGCGGCGCACCTGCTGGACGGCGACATCCGCCGCCTGTCCGCCGGGCGCGACGGCAACGCGCTGCGGCCGGACGTGCCCATCCACGGCTACGACGACCTGGTGGGCTGGCTCAACTGGCTCAACGCCGAGTGGGTGGGCGTGGCGCGGCGGATGAGCCCGGCCGTGATCGTGAGCCTGCTCCAGGCCACGGGCCCGCAGGTGGCGGATCACCTGTACTCGCTGGAGCCGGACGCCCCGGCGCTGTGGCCCGTGGGCTGGGCGGGCGAGGAGACGTCGCCCAACTGGATGGACGTGGGCCGCGAGTACACGGAGCGCTGGCACCACCAGCAGCAGATCCGCGATGCCACGGGCCGGCCGGGGCTCACGGGGTCCCGGTGGATGCGCCCCGTGCTGGCGCTGTCCATGCGCGCCCTGCCCCGGGCCTATGCGCGGACGGAATCCGGTGAGGGAACATCCGTCGTACTCAGGGTGGAGGGCGACGGTGGCGGCTCGTGGACGGTGCGCTGTTCGAACGGGGCGTGGATCCTGTCCGAAGGCGCCACGGCCGATGCCGCCTGCGCGTTGCGGATGGACGCGGACACCGCCTGGCGCGTGCTGCTGCACGCCCTGCCGCCGGAGCGTGCCCGTCCGCGCGTGGCCGTGGAAGGCGACGCGGCCCTCGCCGAGCCGTTTTTGCACGCGCGCGCCGTGATGGTGTGAGCGCGTCTCGTGGGTCGGACAGTCGACAGGCGAGAGATTTGCCCTGCCTTGGTGCATTCCCCCGAGCGGTCTGAATCAGTGGTTGTGGAGGCGTGAGTTGCGCGGGTTCCTGAAGCACATCGAGCTGTGGCTGAGCGCGGCGGGGATCGCCGTGATCCTGGTTGTGCCGGGTTTGCTGCTGCGCCTTGCGGGCGCGGACTACTGGCAGGCGATGGCCTACACGGCGATCGTCGTGGGCGTGCTGCACGGGTGCATCTTCTGGACGGTGCGCCGGCGGCAGCGACTGGCCCGCGAGCAGACGCTGCGGGAAGCGCACGCCATGCTGCGCGACGGCATCCAGAAGCAGGTCGCCGCACTGCTGACGATGGACGCGCGGGCCACGGAGGAGCAGCGGCGCCGGCTGGATGGCGTGTTCGACTCGCTGGTGCTGCTGGACCACCTGCTGGATTCGCTCTCTTCGGAGCGCCTGACGGCGTGGAGCGCCAGCGAGGAGGGGCGCGTGGAGATCGCCAGGCCGCACCGCGCCACGGGCACGCGCCCCGCGCCGGACCTGCACGTGCACAAGGACGTGCAGAACTGACGGGGCCCTCACCCGCTCGCTGTCGCTCGCACCCTCTCCCGCAAACTGCGCGGGAGAGGGTGTATACTTCTACAAGGTGTGGTGCGCGGTGGCGGGATCCAGGCGTGGGCGGAAGCCCGTCGCTGCGCGACGGGTGGCCCTCTCCCCCGACCGCCTTTTTGCTCGTTCCTCGCAACGGCGGTCGACCCCTCCCCCAACTTCGGGGGAGGGGTTTTGTCGTGGCCCATCTTCGGCGCGCGGAGACGAGTTCGGTGGGGTTGGGTTCTCCTCTCTCCGTGAGGAACGAGCGGGGGAAGGCGGTCCGCTGCCGGCTCGAACC
>NZ_DASURI010000208.1:0-4187 GCF_036280135.1 Longimicrobium sp. | reverse complement strand
GGTGGCTTTCATCCCGTAGGGTGCGCGCAGTGCCGAATGACTCAGGATGACGCTTTTTTGCGGGGGAGCTCAGCCGACTCGGTACAGACTCTCGCGGCTACTCGCGCGGGTTCTCAAAGAGCGAGACGGACGACGTCTCGCCCATGGCCGTCGTCTGCACCATGCGAGAGCGGCCGTCCGGGTGGCGAAAGTCGATCATCCGCAGGCCGGGGAGGAATTCCGTGCTCTCGTCCTCCACCCAGCCGGCGGCGTCGCACTGCGCGCGAATGCGGGTGAGGGCATCGTCCAGGTCCGGGAGCGACCACCACATGACGGCCCGGTTGCGATCCGGCTCGTCGGCGCGCGCGTGCACGGACGCCTTGAGCCCGGGGAGGAACGGCAGGTCCGCCGGGTACGACGCGGGGCGGTCCTCCGCGGCCTCGAAGGTCGTCATCGTCATCCCCTCCGCGCCCTCGGCAATGTGGACGCGCTGGTCCACGCCGGGTTCGGGATTGAACTGCACCCGCACGTCGGCCCCGTCCACCACGACGGACTGGTCACGGCGTTCGGGATCCAGCATGGCGTCCAGCAGTGGCTGGGGGATGCCGTCCAGCGGGTTGGCGGTACTCATCTTCCGTCTCCTGATGCGGTGGATCGGCCCACCCCGCTCCCTACGCCGCCACACGTGCCCGCGTTTCATCCCCCGGGCGAGCCCTCCCGGCAGACCGCGCCGGGAGGGGAGAACCGCGTCCGTGTCAGGCCGCGCCGGCGGCGGCCCACGCCCGGCCGATGTACTCGAACATGCGCGGGTCCAGGCCCGTGCGGGCCTGCAGGTCCGGCTCGCCCTCGTACATGGTGCGCACGGCCTTGAGCGTGCCCGTGTCCGTGCCGGTGGTCTCGTGCACGAGCGCCTTCCAGCGCCGCGCCAGGGCCACGACGGGCTCGCTGGCCGGGTCCGCGCCGGCGTCCATCTGCTCGCGCACCTGGGCGATCAGGCGCGGCCACTCCGCTATCACCTCCTGCTGCCGGGCCGGGTCCAGCAACTCGCGGTGGCCGTCGATCTCGCGCATCTGCTCGGGGGTCAGGTATTTCTCGGACATCGTGATTGCCTCGATGGTCTGGATGAATTCGTCGACGGAGACCGTGCGCGCCGCGCGAAGGTGCGCGGCGATGGTCTCCAGGCGCCGCTGGATGCGCTGCCGTGCCCGGATCTGCTCGTCAACGCGGGCCAGGTGCAGCTCCACCACCCGCTCCAGCGTGAACTCCGGGCGCCGCAGGCACTCGGCGATCTCCTCCAGCGCAAAGCCCAGCTGGCGCAGCGACAGCACGCGCTGCAGCCGGTCCAGGTCGTCCGGGCCGTACAGCCGGTGCCCGGACGGCGTGCGCGCCGACGGCGTGAGGAGGCCGATCTGGTCGTAATAGCGCAGCATGCGGATGCTAAGCCCCGTCTGCTTCGCCAGCGCTCCCACCTTCCACATGATGACGTCCGGCTCGTGTTTTGGTGCGTTTGATCGTGGCCACGGCACAACGCTACACCCTCACACCGTGTGAGGTGCAAGCCCCCCGTTTCGGCGTATGCGAAAAAGCCCCGTCTCCACGAGGGAAACGGGGCTGATTGAGAGGATGGACGGACGGCGTCAGCTCATCGGTCCGCCTCGGCGTCCTCGCGCGACGCGACGGTCACGCCGAGCAGCGCGACGACGTCCATGGCCTGGCCGGGGTCCAGGATCACGCCGCGCAGGCGAGTGATCTCCAGCATGGCGCCGTCGATCTGCGAGCCGCGCAGGTCGGCGCCCTCGAGCTTGCAGTTGCGCAGGTCCGCCGTCCGCAGGTCGCAGTCGCGGAAGATGACGCCGCGCAGGTCCGCGCCGTCGAACGATGCGCCGCGCAGATTGCAGCGATCAAAGCGCGCGGCGGTAAAGCCGGCGTTGATGAACAGCGCCATCTCGGCGTTGGCGCCGGTGAACCGCGCATCCGTGAAGGTGGCGCGGTCGAACGAGGCGCCCACGAGACGGCATCCGTCCAGCTCCACGCGGGTAAGGTGCGCGCGGTCCCACGCGGTGCCGGCCATGTCGCATCCATCGAACCGCCCGTCCTGCACGGACAGGCCGCGCAGGTTGGCGCGGGCCAGGACCACGCGTTCCAGGACGACGCGCTCCAGCTGCACGTCCTTGGCGGACGCTTCGGTCAGGTCCACATCGCGGACGCGCACGTCCTCGTGCACGAACTTGCCCCGCAGGTCCAGCGCGGCCGCGTAGCCGTCCGTCTCCGGCGCCTCCGGCGGCGCGATCCGCACCGTCTTTCCCTTCTTGCCGCTACGCATCAGCCGAGTTCGGTCCGCGGTTCACTTTCGCACTTTCGCACTTTCGCACTGCCGTCAAAGCAGGTCCGTCCGGCGCGGCTGCGGCGTCGTCTGCTGCGGGATGCCGAGCAGAAAGTGCAGCTCGCGGCGCAGGCGGCGGGCCCAGGCGCGCTCGTTGTGCTGGCCGCCCATCTCCACCACGTACAGCAGGTCGTGGCCCGTCTTGTAGCCTTTTTGCGTCAGCAGCTCCTTGAGGCGGCGGACGTCGTGCAGCTCCTCGCTGCCTTCGCTGGTGCCCACGTCCAGGTACAGCCGCCCGGGGACGAACGGCCGGTCCTTGATGTACGGATAGATGCTGTGCCCCGCGAACCACAGCGCCGGGCTCATCACCCCCGCGAAGCCGAAGACGTCCGGGTGGCGAAAGAAGGCGTACAGGCTGATGAGGCCGCCCATGGACGAGCCCGCGATGCCCGTGCTGGCGCGCCCCGGCATCGTGCGAAAGTCGCGGTCGATGAGGGGCTTGAGCGTCTGGACGATCCAGTCCAGGTACGCGTTGCCCTTGCCGCCCTGGTCGTGCTTGCGGTCGCGCCAGGGGCTGTACTCGTTCAGCCGCTCCGGGCCCAGGTTGGGGATGCCGACGACGATGGCCTCCAGCCCGTCGCGGCTGGCGGCCTCCAGCGTCTGGTCCACCTCCCACTCCTCGCCAAAGCTCGTGGCGCGGTCAAAGAGGTTCTGCCCGTCGTGCATGTAGATGACGGGGTAACGCCGCTGCGAGCGGTTGTACGAGGGCGGCAGGTACACCAGGATGTCGCGCCGGTTGCCCAGCTGCGGGCTTTCCAGCTGCGCCAGCGCCTTCATGGTCCCCACGACCGTATGCTCCGGGCCGTCCGCCTCGCCCGGGTAGTCGATCCACTGCCCCGTCCAGTCGCCGTGCGCGTTGCCGTCCGCCGGCTGCGCATCCGCCGAAGCGTCGGCGGGCTGCGCTTCCGCCTGCGCCTGCTCCGGCGGGTAGATCCCGGAATCCGTCTCCATCGCCTGCGTCGTCTCGTCCGTCATCGCCATCCGTCGTATCCCGTTCGCCCGCGCCTGGTTCGGGGCGGAGCGCGCATTCACGATCCGTTCCGCCGGGCGGTCCATCGCCCAAACGGACGGCGCGGCCCCGGAGAGCCGCGCCGCGTTGCATCCTCGTCGAAAAATAACGCCATCCGCCGTCCCTCACCACCGCGCGCGGCGTGTTCAGCCGGTCAGGCGGTCCAGGATGGCAGGTCCCCAGTAGTAGCGGGTAAAGAAGTACGTGCCCAGCAGCAGAAAGCCCGTGGCGGCGGCCAGCACGCCCGCGGCCGCCATCCGCATGGCGGGCGTCGCCGTCACGCGCCGCGCGCCGATGAACGCCTGCGCCACGAGCAGGTTGGGGACATAGAACCAGAACGCCATCACGAGATCAAACGGGCCGCGAAAGTCGCGGGTGTGGCCGGCACCGTCCGTCAGCAGCAGCCAGAAGCCGTAGTCCATGCGGTACAGCCACGAGCCGATGGCCAGCGCGAACAGGCGCACGGCCCACGCGCGGTGCGCCTCCATGCGCCCGGCGCGGGCGTGGCGGACGGCCTGCACGGCCGCGAGCACCGTCAGCACGCCGTACAGGCCGAACCCCGCGTCCATCACCGGGCCGCCGATGGTGCCCTTGGTGGCGATGAACGTGAGCCCGCCCACGCCCGCCAGCACGGACGCGGCCGCGTACACGCGCCCGATCCAGCGGTGCAGCGCGGGCCAGCGGTCGCGCACGGCGCCGATGAGCTGGATGCACCCCAGGGCCAGGATGATGCCGCCCGCCGCGAAGTGCAGGCCAATGCCGGCGGTCGCCGCGGGCGTGTTGGACTGGTAGAGGCGCGGCAGCACGCGGTTCCAC
>NZ_DASURI010000207.1:0-8383 GCF_036280135.1 Longimicrobium sp. | reverse complement strand
GTGACCGAGCGCGATGGCCCCGCCGTGGATGTTCACGCGATCCCATGCCCACTCGAGCTGATCGCCGTCGGCGAGCGCCTGCGAGGCGAACGCCTCGTTGGCCTCGATGAGGTCGTAGTCGTGGATCTGCGTGCCGGCCTTCTTCATCAGCTTCTTCACGGCCTCGATGGGCGCGAAGAACAGCTCCTTGGGCTCCACGGCGCCGGTCGAGTAGGCGTTGATGCGGGCCAGGATCTCCAGCCCGTGCGTCCGCGCGTACTCCTCGCTCACCACCACCACGGCGGAGGCGCCGTCGTTCATGGACGACGCGTTGCCGGCCGTGACGACGGGATCGGTCACGTCCTTGGGCGCGTCCTTCGTGAAGGCGGGCTTGAGCTTGCCCAGCGACTCAACGGACGAGTCGGCGCGCGGACCCTCGTCCGCGTCCACGACGGTCGTGCCCTTGCGGCCGGCGATCTCCACGGGGACGATCTCTTCCTTGAACTTGCCGGCCTGCGCGGCAGCCACGGCCTTCTGGTGCGACTGCACGCTGAACTGGTCGGCCATGTCGCGGGTGATGCCGGCCTTCTTGGCCGTGTACTCCGCGTGCCCGCCCATGTGCACCTCGCAGAACGAGCACCACAGGCCGTCCTTGATGAGCCCGTCCACCATGGTCTGGTCGCCGAACTTGACGCCGTTGCGCATGCCGTAGACGTAGAACGGCGCGTTGCTCATGGACTCCTGCCCGCCCGCGATGACCACCTGGCTGTCGCCGGCGCGGATGGACTGGGCGGCCAGCATCACGGCCTTGAGCCCGCTGCCGCACACCTTGTTGATGGTGAGCGCGCTGACGGTGCTCGGCAGGCCGGACTTGAGGACGGCCTGGCGCGCGGGGGCCTGGCCCACACCGCCCTGCACCACGTTGCCCATGATGACCTCGGCCACGTCGGCCGTGTCGATGCCGGCGCGCTTGACGGCCTCGCGGATGGCGGCGGCGCCCAGGTCCGGCGCAGAGAGCGACGACAGCGCGCCCAGGAACTTGCCGATGGGCGTGCGCACCGCGCTCACGATCACGGGCGTGGTCTTCGGGTCTCGTGCGATATCGATCATCGGTTCCTCGAGCGATGGAAGTTTGGCCAGCCTCTGTCCAAAAAACGTACCTTCGTCCCTATCCTGCCCTGCCCCTCCGGCCCTTCAACTCACGCACTCACGCACTCGCGTCGTCCAACCGGACGCCCTTGCCTTCCGCGACGGGGGTGCCCCACGCGGTGAAGGGATCGTGCGTGCTCACGAGAAGCCAGCGCTCGTCCACGGCTCGCCCCAGCAGCGCCCGCTTGCTTTCCAGCGTCACCAGGGGCTCTACGTCGTACCCCATGATCCACGGCAGCGGCAGGTGCGCAAAGGTGGGGATCACGTCCGCCAGAAAGCAGGCCGTCTCGCCGCCGGAGCGGACGAGCACCGACTGGTGGTGCGGGCAGTGGCCCGGCGTCCGGTACACCGAGATGCCGGGGACGATCTCCACGTCGCCTTCCACGAGGTTCATCCGCCCCACCGCCATCACCGGTGCGTAGTTGTCCGGCAGGTAGCTGGCGGACGTCCGCTCGTTCGTCGTGTGCGCCCACTCCCACTCGCCCTTCTGGACGAAGTAGCGCGCGTTGGGAAACGACACGCGCACCTGCCCCTCGGCGTCGCGGTAGGTGTTGCCCCCCGCGTGGTCGAAGTGCAGGTGCGTGTCGATGACGACGCCCACGTCCGCGGCAGAGAACCCCGCCTGCGCGATGAGCTCCTGGAGCCGGTCGGGATACCGCGCGTCGGACGACGCGTTCTCCACCCCGTAGATGTCCAGGAACTTCTCGTTCTCCTTGTTGCCCAGCCCCGTCTCGATCAGCACGAGCTCGTCGCGCGTCTCCACGAGCAGGCAGCGCAGCCCCAGGGGGATGCGGTTGCGCGCGTCCGCGGGGATGCGGCGCTCCCACAGCGGCTTGGGCACCACGCCGAACATGGCGCCACCGTCCAGCCGCTGCAGCCCCGCCTCGATCGCGTGGATCGTGAAGTCGCCCAGCGTTCGGCTCCGCACGCCGGCGGAGAGCGCGGCGATCTCCCTGGTTTCCGTCACGCGACCTCCATGGATTGCGGCTTTGCCCGGCGCTTGCGCGACGCGCGCGGCTTGCGCTTGCGAAGCATTCCCTGCAGGCCGTCCCAGTCCGTCACGCCCTGGTCCTCCAGCATGTCCAGCAGCCGCAGCAGCACCTTGGCCGTGGCGACCGCGTCGTCCAGCGCGCGGTGTCGATGCTCCACCTCCAGGCCAAACCAGTGTGCCAGCCCGTCCAGCGAGCGCGACGGCAGCTGCGGCAGCAGGCGGCGCGAGAGGCGGACGGTGCACAGCTGACGCCCACTGAGCGTCATCCCCGTGGCCAGGCTGAGCTCGTGGCTCACGAACCGCCAGTCGAACGCGGCGTTGTGGGCCACGAACACGCAGCCTTCCAGCGCGCTGGAGACGTCGCGGGCCACCTGCGCGAACCGCGGCTGGTCCGCCACCATGGTGTTGCTGATGCCCGTGAGCGACGTGATCATGCCGGGAATGGGCCGCTCGGGGTTCACCAGCGTGCAGTACGTGTCCGCGATGCGGCCGCCCTCCACGCGAACGGCGGCCACCTCCGTCACGCGATGCCCGCGCGTGGGGGTGCCGCCGGTCGTCTCCACGTCCACCACCACCCACCGCTCGTCCCGCAGCAGGCGCACGGGCCCCGCCGGCTCCGCCTCGTCCGTCCCCGCGTCGGCCCGGCGCGGGCGGGCGACGGGAGCGGACGCGACGGACCACACGCCCTGCGCGTCCACCGTGAAGCGCGCGTCGCCGCCCAGCAGGGTAAAGACGGCCGCCGCGGCGGCGCCGGCCCCGCCCGTGATGCCCAGCACCCGGTGCGCGACCTCCACGGAGGGCAGCGGCTGAACGGAGAGCACGCGCAGGGCGCGGTCCGTGAGCGAGCCGTCGCGCTCCAGGCGCACGTTGTCCAGCGGAAACATCAGCTGGCTCACCAGGCGTCGTCCCGGCAGACGGGCATGGTCATGCAGCGGCCGCCGCCGCCGCCCCGCACCAGCTCGGCGCCCTCGAAGGCGATCACGGCGCGGTCGTCCTCCTCCACCTCCGTGGCGCCCGTCAGGAAGTCGATGGCATCCACGACCTTGAAGCCCTCGCGCTCCATCTCGCGCATGGTGGCCTCGTTGCGGCTGTAGCCCAGCACCACGCCGGGGCGCACCGCCACGAAGTTGCACCCGCTGCTCCACTGCTCGCGCTCCTGCCGCGTGGGGTGCTGCCCGCCGCACCAGATGGGCTGCAGCTCCATCCCCACCTGCTTGAGGGCAGAGAACACGTCGTCGTACGCCTTGACCCCCGCGTCGCCCGGCCGGTAGTGCAGCACCGGCAGACGGGACGGGCCAAAGAAGTACGGCGGGTAGACCACGCAGTGCGTGCGGTCCACCATGGTAAAGATCATGTCCAGGTGGATGGCCGGGCTTTCCGTGGGCAGCACGACCAGCAGGACGTGGTCGATGCCCGCCTTGTCCTTGAGCCCTTCCACCAGCCCCTCGATGGCCGCGGGGCTGCTGCGCTCCGACAGGCCCACCATGGCCAGGTCGGGGCGCAGGATGAGCACGTCGCCGCCCTCGATGGTGTAGTCGCTGCGCAGCTCCTCGGTGCCGTCGTAGATGAAGCCGCCGTTGCCCAGCATGGGGTGATAGAGGAAGAGCGCCTTCATCAGCAGCTCCTCCGTCCAGCGCACGGCGTAGCGCATGGCGCCGATGATGACCCCCTCGTTCACCACCATCGCGGCGTCGCGGGTAAAGAAGAGGTTGGGCAGGGGCGGCAGCTCGTAGCTCACCTTGTGCAGCAGCTTGCTCACGGGCCCCTGCGGCGCCTCCTTGCCCTCGATGAAGCGGGCGATGAGCGCCTCGCCGGGCATCTCGTACAGCTCGCCGCCCAGCGGCTCGGACGACGCCACTTCCATCACGCGGCCCACGAGGTACTTGCGCACCTCCGGCTCGTCGACGATGTCGCGGAGCAGGTCGCGCACGTCCAGCACTTCGGAGAAGCGCGACAGGATGGCCCGAAAGCGCTGGTGCTCGCGGCGGGCCTGCTCCAGGTCGATGATGTCGTCGTACAGGTACTGCTCGCGGTTGCTGGGGGTGACCGCGAGCAGCTCCGGACCGGGCGTGTGGCAGATGACCGTGCGCAGACGGCCGATCTCCGACGTAACGCGCACCAGGGGGCGCCTGGACTGCTGATTCGTATCGCTCATAGACCAAAGAGTATAGCCAGACCGCCATTTCCGGGCAACGGAGGCGGGACGCCGCAGTCCCCAACGGAGCGATTGCGTGCATCGTGCACGGTCCGGATGAACGGCCTTTCTCACGCAGAGGGAGCAGAGGCAGCAGAGTACCCCAGATCGGCGCGGGCCCGGCACTCTGCCCTATCGCTCCGTTCCCGCGCAGAATGGTCGCCTGATGTCAGCCGGCGTGAAAAAGCCGGCCCCGTGATCGGAAGCCGGCCATCCCGGTGCAGTTGCAGGCTGTTCCCTATTCCCTATTCCCTATTCCCTGCCCCCCAGCGCTCACCGCGAACGCCAGCCCCTCCAGCTCCAGCGTCACGTCCACGTTCTTCAACGCCACCCCGCGCGGAACCTTGAGTCGCGCCGGCGCGAAGTTCAGGATGCCGCGCACGCCCGCCTTCACCAGCCGGTCCACCACCTGCTGCGCCGCGTCGGCGGGGACCGCCAGGATGGCCATGTCGATCTCCAGGCCGCGCACGGTGGATTCCATGGCCTCGTCGGCCAGGATGGTCAGGCCGCCCAGCTCCGTGCCCACCTTGCCGGGATCCCGGTCGAACACGGCGCGGATGTCGAAGCCCCGCGTCTCGAAGTCGCGGTAGCTGAACAGGGCCGAGCCCAGCTTGCCCGCGCCCACCAGCGCCACGCGCCACGACCGCTGCAGCCCCAGGATGCTGCGGATGCGCGACAGCAGTTCGTGCACCGAGTAGCCCAGCCCCCGCTTGCCGAACGAGCCAAAGAGCGACAGGTCCTTGCGCACCTGCGCGCTCGTCGTGCCGCCGCGGTCCGCCAGCTCCCCGCTGGAGATGGTCTCGGCCCCGGCGGCATCGGCCTCCTGCAGCAGGCGAAGGTAGAGCGAAAGCCGGCGCACCGCCGACTCGGAGATCTTTTTCATGCAGCCCGCTGGACACGATCCACGGACGGCGAGCCCTGCCGCCGCCCCGGCTTGTGAAATTCTTCACAAGATAAGCCGGGCGACCCCCACCGTCAACGCGCGGGCGAATTCATTTCGTCTGCCGCCACCGGCGGCACGGCTTCCCATTCTTGCCGCCCGTTTTCCCGCCGCCGTTCGCCCATTCTGCCCATCATCCGAGCCCGAAGCCCGCGCCGGACCGTGCTCCGGGACACGCCGTTCTCCTTTGGACCGCTCCCGATCCGCCACGTGCGGCACTTTGTTAAGTCCCCGTCTTCCCGCAACTTAGGTGATTCTCCATGCTTTACAGATGGACACGCCGAGCGTATATATCGAGACGAGCATCGTCAGCTACCTGGCCGCGGATCCCAGCCGTCACCCGGTCACCCTCCGCAACCAGCAGCTGACGCATGCCTGGTGGGCAACCCGCGAGCGCTACACGCTCTACACATCCAATGCGGTCGTCGGGGAGGCGAGGGACGGAGATTCCCGTATGGCGGCTGCGCGACTGGCACTGCTCGATCCCATCACGATCCTGGCGGAGAACGCGGAAGTCCAAGCCCTCGCTAGCGCTCTCCGTCACGGCATTCCACTGCCCGCGCGAGCACATGCGGATGCCGCGCACGTGGCGATCGCGGCGGTGTACGGACTGGCGTATCTCCTGACGTGGAATTGCAAGCACATTGCAAATCCGAAGCTGATTCCGAGAATCGCGCGGATCTGTTCAGCTTGGGGTCGTAACGCTCCCGTCCTGTGCACTCCCGCACAACTCCTGGAGGATTAGCGATGTGGGAAGATCCGATCGTTGCTGAAGTCCGCAGGATCCGCGAGGAAATTTCCGCCGGGTTCAACCACGACCCGGACGCTTACTTCCGCCACCTCCGCGAGATGGACGAGCAGGCGCGGGGCAGCGGGCGCACGGTCATCTCCACCCCGCCTCCGAAGCGGCAGCGGAAGGAGCCCGATGCAGCCTGAACGCGATGAGTGCCCGGACGACGACGAAGGTCCGATCATGGCCGAGCTGCGAGCCATCCGGGCGCAGCTCCTCGCGGAGTTCAACGATGACATCGCGTCATACACCGCGCACATCATTGCCCACCAGGAAGAGAAGAAGAAGCGCGGGTTCAGATACACATCGCCGCCTTCACGTCGTCCTGAAGGCTGCACGCGCGAAGAGGCTTGGCAGTGACGGAAAGCCCGACGGAGCGCCTAGTCCTTGGGCGCGGCGGAGGTCGCGGCGCGGAGGGCGCGGGCGAGAGTGATGAACTGCTCGGGGGGGAACGACTCGGGGCGGGCCTGCATGTCCATTCCCGTCTCCGCCGCCAGCGCCTCCACCTGCTCGGGCGAGAGGTGATAGGCATCGCGCAGGATGCGTTGGAACTGCTTGCGACGCTGGCCAAAGGCGAAGCGCGTGAGCGTCCGCAGCGCAGCCTCGTCCTCGGGGGGGAGGCGCGGCGGATCGTGCGGGACGATGCGGATGACGGCCGATTCCACGTCCGGCACGGGGCGAAAGGCGTTGCGGCCCACGTTCATCACCCGCTCCGCGTCGGCGACGGCGCGCACGCCCACGGCCAGCGCGCCGTACGTCTTGCTCCCCGGCGGGGCCAGGATGCGCTCGGCCACCTCCTTCTGGATCATCAGCACGATCTCGCGGGGGCGCGGCCGGCGCTCCAGCATCCCGAACAGGATGGGCGTGGTGATGTTGTAGGGGATGTTGCCGATGACCTTGAGCCGCGCGGGATTGGCCGAGACCTCCTCCAGCGGCACCTGCAGCACGTCGCGGTGGATGACCGTCACGGACGGCGTGTCGGCGAACTCCGCCTCCAGGCGCGCGGCCAGCGTGTCGTCCAGCTCCACGAGCACCAGCCGCCCCGCGCGCCCCGCCAGGTGCCGCGTGAGCGCGCCCTGCCCGGGCCCGATCTCCATCACCTCGTCGTCGGGGCCGGGAGCGAGCGCGTCGACGATCTTGCGCTGGATGTTGACGTCGACCAGAAAGTTTTGCCCCAGCGACTTCTTGGCGCGGGGCGGCTGGCCGGGATAGGAGGGTCTGGGCACGGGAGCTAGAAGCGCACGACGACGGCCGTGCGGTCGTCCGGGGGTACGTGGGTGGCCTCGCCGGCGCGCACGAACAGGCGCTCGATGACGGACTCGGGCGCCTCGCCGCGAAGCCGGACGGCCTCGTCCACCAGCACGCGCTCGCCCTCGATCTCGCCCGCGTCCAGGGCGTCGCTCAGCCCGTCCGTGAAGAGAAAGAGCAGGTCCTCGCCGGCCGACCACGCCGTCGTCTGCTCGCCGTAGGTGTCGCGGTCCACGATGCCGAACGGCGGGTCCGTGGCGTCCAGCCGCTCCGGCCGTCCGTCGCCCGTGATGCGGAACGCGTGGCCGTGGCCGGCGTTGCTGTAGGTGAGCGTCCCCGCGGCCGGGTCGATGACGCCGTAGAACAGGGTGAGGTACATCTCCGTGTTCTCCAGCTCGTCGATGACCGCGCGGTGCGTGCGGTGCAGCACCTCGGCGGGGGCGTCGCCCTCGGAGGCGTGGATGGCCACGGCGCTGATGGTGAGCGCCATGATGAGCGCCGCGCCGAACCCGTGGCTGCTCACGTCGCCGATGAGCACGCCCAGCCGGCCGTTGGGCAGCCGGAACAGGTGGTAGAAGTCGCCGCCCACGGACTCGGCCGGCACGCAGCGCGCGGCCACCTGCGCGTAGTCGGCGAAGCCCTCCACGGCGGGCAGGAGCTTGAGCTGGAGGTCGTGCGCCAGCTCCAGCTCGCGGTCCAGCCGCTGCTGGCGCAGGCTCTCGGCGATGAGCCGGTTGTTCTCCACCGCCGCGCCGATCTGGCTGGCGATGGCGGACAGCAGCTTCATGTCGCCCGCGCTGAACCCGTCGTTGCCGTTGCGCCCGATAAGGTTGATGACGCCTACCGTGCGCGTCTCCCCCTCCGGCGGGGTGTAGCTCACGGGGACGGAGAGGAACGAGCCCCGCTGGCGCTCGCCCCCGGCGCACTGGTCGCGGTAGTACTCCTCGCCCGGGGCCAGGATGACGGGGCGCGCGTCGCGAAAAACGGCGGCCGTCACGGAGCAGGGGTCGTCCACCTCGATGGGCGCCGTCTGCCCCTCCCCGCCGTCCGCCGCGGCCAGGACCAGCCGCCGCGCGTCCGCGTCGTGGACCC
>NZ_DASURI010000206.1:0-8669 GCF_036280135.1 Longimicrobium sp. | reverse complement strand
CGCGGGCGTCTGCGGATGACGAACGCGACGCCGCTCGTCCAGGGCGGCGCCGCGTCTTTTTCCGATTGCTGGCAATGCTAGCGCGCAGGCGGGACGACGGGCGCGTCCACCGTGCACCGGTGGTCCTCCTCCCTGGACATGTTTGCCGGAACGAACACGTCCACCACCAGGTGTTTCGCCTGGATCATCTCTCCGCCCGTCGCGCGGAACGCGAGGGAGATCTCGTATCGCGCGGACTTGTCCGAGCCGATCTGGATCGTAAAGCGATCGCTTCCGCCGGCACTGATCGTCTGGCTGGTCGGGATGCGGTACTCGCCCGTGACCCCTGCCGGCAGACAGATGCTGTACGGATACGAGTTCTCGTCGAACCCGTCGCCAAACCCTTCCGGGTGCACCTCCAGCGCCGTCCTGAACGGAACGTTGCGCCGTTCACCCGTCGTCGTCCGGTAGCTCATGCGGCCGATCACGGCCACCCAGAGCGGATCCTCTCCCGTTTCCGCAGCCCGTTCTGCCGCCGCGAAAAGCGCAGGGGAGATGTACGTGCTCCGGCGGGCGGGGTTCTCACCGGGGACGGCTTCCTCCAGCGGCACGTGGGCGATGCTGTCGCTGTGGATCGTGGGGAACCGGATCGAATGTGGAAGCGGTGGCGGAGAGGTGAACGCGGACAGGAACGCGGCCGCCGGGTCGTCCGTCACCACTGCAAAGCGGAGCTCGGGATCGAGCATCGGCCCCCACCCGTTGTTGAGAATGGTAAACCCGATGTTCGACATGTCGCCCGTCGACCCGGTCAGCGAGAGGCCCATCCCGTCGATCACCGGGACAGGCTCGTAGTTGATCTCGCTGCGGTGCACCGTGACCACCGCCTCCGCCAGTTGAGCTACGTGCGTGGAGTTGTTCACCACGCGAACAGATACCTCTGGATAGATCCAGGAGAAGTAACCGTCGTACCCCACCTTGATGCCCTCGATCGGTTCCCCGGCCAGCAGGTGATCCAGATACGGCAGCTTGTAGCGCAGGAACGTCGTATCGCCCCAGCGGTTTGCCGAATACGCGGTCCTGAGCTGCGGATTGACGGTCTCCCTGTGCGGCGTGAAGGTCGGATAGTAGTCCGAGATCAGATACCCACCGACCATTCCGCCCGCCTGCTTGTCCGCGTCCCTCGGCGGTTCCAGCCCCGGCGAGCCGACCTCGATCGATGTCGGGCCTTGCTCGCCCCGCATCAGCGCCTGGACCGGCACCGTGGGGCCGACTTCCACCGCCAGCCCGGGCGTGTGATTGCGCGCCTGCCACGCGCGGCGGCCTTCCACCGCGGTCCAGGCGGCCGCTACGATCCAGAGGACCGCGACGGATGCGGCAAGGAACCGCGCATCGGAGGCGAGGTCATGGAGCTTGTGGAACGCGAAGAGCTTAAGGTCTTCGGGGTTCCTGGGCTTTTCGGCGAACAGGAACGCCGCCGCCAGGAACATGATCACCGAAAAGCCCGCCGCCACACCGACCGCCGCCGTGCCGAACCGGTACGCGACGAGCAGGGCGATCCCCGTCAGACCCAGCAGCAGGAAAGCGCGAAGAACGTTCAATCGTCCAGGCGTCATGGAGGCTCTCCTTGCGAGTGAGGGCTGCGGGTCGTGGGAAGGCAGATGCGTGTGCCGGGTCGTTTTTGCCGGGTGTATCGGAGGTGCGCCGGCCTCGGTTCGGCGGGAGGGAGAGGCTCGGCAGTCCGCGGGTTGCGACGGCGGGGACGTCAGTTCGCGGCGGGTGGGACCTACGTAAACGCGGCGCCGCCCGGGCAGAGCGACGCCGCGTTTTCGGCAGATGAGCGGTCCGTCAGCTCGCGGGCTGCGTGATGCCGGAGACGGGCAGCGTGCGCGGGGGGACGATCCCGGCCTGCTCCCACAGGGTGGTGAGCTCGGCCTCGCTGCAGTCTTCCCAGGCGGCGGGCGGCGGGGCCAGGCGCCGCTTGCCGTGCGACGACTCGAAGCACAGCCAGCCCTTGGCCAGCGCCGGGTTCACGAACGGCACGCCGCCCGTGGCCTCGCGGCGGTCGTCGTGCCGGCGCTCCGGGCCCTTGTACGTCAGCACGTCCTGGCCGCGGCGCTCCCACTCGCGCACGTCTTCCAGGGTGCGCGTGGGAATCACCTTCCACACGCGCCACTCGTCTCCATCGGGCGCCACGAAGGTGCGCAGGCCCATCGGTGTAGCTCGTCGTCTGGGGAAACGCGCGGCCGCGACGCCGCGGATCAGGCAGGCTGCGGGGAAAAGGTCGCCTGTTCGCCGCGCGAAGTCAACGACGGCAACGGCGCACCGAGTTCGCCTGCCGCGCTGGTGGAACGTGCCTTGCCCGCCCGCGGGGTCAGCCGGACGCCGGGTCCGGGTCACCGAACGGGAGGAGGAGGATGTGATGAGCGGAGTCTACAAGTCGATCGAGATGGTGGGCACGTCGGGCACCAGCTTCGACGACGCCGCGCGCGTGGCCGTGCGCCGCGCGGGCGAGAGCATGCGCGACCTGGAGTGGATGGAGGTCGTGGAGCAGCGCGGCTACATCAAGGGCGGCGAGATCCACGAGTTCCAGGTGAAGGTCAAGCTGTGGTTCAAGCTGGAAGGCAGCGAAGGCGCCAACAGCTGATCCGCGTCCGCCGCAGAACGGACGAGGGGCGGCCCGCACGTCGCGGCGCCGCCCCTCGTTCGTTTCGTCGTCGCGCGGTCAGCGCGTGAGGACGAGGAACAGGATGAAGACCAGGACGAGGACGATGGCCACGCCCCAGGTGGAAAGCCCCAGCCGCGTGGAGCGCAGGTCGCCCAGCCCGTCGCCGCGCTTGTAGTCGTGCGGCTCCATCTCCGGGTCGATGGGCGTGAAGTGGTTCGGGTCGGGTCCGCTGGCCATCGCGCTGCTCCTGTGGGATGCGGGTTCGTATGCATCCACCGTTGCAACGGGCGGGCCCGGCTCCCGGCAGGGCAGGGGTTTACCGCGTTCTCACGCAGAGGGAGCAGGGGCAGCAGAGGAACTTCGTCGCGGGCGCCGGGATCGGGCTTCGTGGCGGAGTGTCTCTCGCCCGCCGAGGGCCCCCCTCCCCCCGCCCCCTCCCCCCGCTTCGCGGGGGGAGGGGGAGAACTTCATCGCAGCACGGGCCCGCCTCCGCGCGCGGAACTGTCCCAACGAACAACCCCTCCCCCGAAGTTGGGGGAGGGGTCGCCGTCGAGCCGCGAGGAACGAGCGGCGCAGACGGCGGGGGAGAGGGCTACCCGTCGCGCAGCGACGGGCTCTTCGCCCTCGCAGGCCATCCGCTCCCTGCAATCACTCCGTGGAAGTCTACACCCCCTCCCGCGCAGTTTGCGGGAGGGGGTGGACGAGCCTGAGCGAGGCCGGGGGAGGGCCCTCGCCCCACTGGCGCCCGCGCCCCACGCGCCGTATCCATCCAAGGTCCGCCCAAGGTCCCGCGGGACGGGCACGCATCCGCCCGGGCCGGCCGCGCCGTATCTCCGGGATGGACGCCGCCGTCCCGCATCCTCCGCATCGAAAGAATCGTCCGATGTCCGACGCGCACGCGCACTACTACCACTCGCACGACCTGCCGCGCTTTGGTGAGATCGGCAACGACGCGCCGCACCTGGCGGAAAAGTTCTTTGCCTGGTACAACGCCGTCTTCGACGAGGGCGCGCTCACCCAGCGCGAAAAGTCGCTCATCGCGTTGGCCGTGGCGCACGCGGTGCAGTGCCCGTACTGCATCGACGCGTACTCCGGCGACTGCCTGCAAAAGGGCGCCGACACCGAGCAGATGACGGAGGCCATCCACGTGGCCGCGGCCATCCGTGGCGGGGCGTCGCTCGTGCACGGCATCCAGATGCGCAACCACGCCGACCGCCTGGGCATGTGAACGCGCGCGGCGGGGCCGGGTAGCAGGTACCTGGCACCGTCACGCCGAAGGACCCCAGATCCCGAGCCGATGCCCACGACCGCTCCCCCGTCGCGCCACCGCGTCCTGCCGACGCTGCAAAAGCGCCACCTGCCGCTGTCCTCTGCCCAGGCGCAGCGCGACATGCTGGACCGCGTGCCCGTGGCGCGGAGCTTCGAGGCGGCGCTGGACGGCGCGGCGCTGTACCCGCTGCGCGCCACGGGGATCGAGATCCTGCAGATCAACGTGGGGCGCAAGTGCAACCAGACCTGCCGCCACTGCCACGTGGACGCCGGCCCGGACCGCACGGAGATGATGCCCGACGCCGTCGTGGACCGGGTGATCGAGATCATCGAGTCCACGTCCATTCCCACGGTTGACATCACGGGCGGCGCGCCGGAGCTGCACCGCCGGTGGAAGGAGATCGTCGTCCGCGCGCGGGCGGCGGGCAAGCACGTGATGGACCGCTGCAACCTCACCATCACGCGGCTGCCCAACTACGCGTACCTCCCCGCGTTCTTCGCCGAGCAGGGGGTGCACGTGGTGGCGTCGCTGCCGCACTACCGGGAGAAGGGGACGGACACGCAGCGCGGGTCGGGCGTGTTCGAGGAGAGCATCGCCGCCCTGCGCGAGCTCAACGCGCACGGCTACGGCGATCCGGCCACGGGGCTGCAGCTGGACCTGGTGACCAACCCCGTCGGCACCTTTCTCCCCGGCAGCCAGGCGGCGCTGGAGGCGGACTGGAAGCGGCAGATGGAGCGTCTGCACGGCGTGCGCTTCAACCGGCTGTACACCATCACCAACATGCCCATCAGCCGCTTTTTGGAGTTCCTGGAGGAAAGCGGCAAGCTGGACGAGTACATGGAGCGGCTGGTGACGGCGTTCAACCCCGCCGCCGCCGCGGGGGTCATGTGCCGCAACACGCTGAGCGTGGGCTGGGACGGCACGCTGTACGACTGCGACTTCAACCAGATGCTGGAGCTGCCCGTCCACGCGGCCGCGCCGCGCACGGTGTTCGACTTCGATCCCGCGGCGCTGGACACGCGCGAGATCGTGCTGGGCCCGCACTGCTTTGGATGCACGGCCGGCGCCGGCTCCAGCTGCGGCGGCGCCACGGTCTAGCCGCCGGTCGGCATCATCGGCCGTAACGAGACGGAGTCGGCGAGGAGGCCTCCTCGCCGACTCCGTTCTTTTTGCCGAATCCCCAGGAAACCACTTCCTGAGGGGGTGCTGCCAAACCTGCTTTTCAGCGGAATCCCCGGCAGCGTCATCCTGAGGGAGCGCCGCATGTAACTTAAATGCGCGCAGGACCTTGGCGCGACCGAAGGATCTTGTGTGCGAGACTCGGAACGCGCTTTCGTGCACGAGTGCAACCGCGGAGCTTTGCAGGCAAGATCCTTCGTCGCCGCCATGGATCGTGCCCGGTCTGGCCCGCGCGGCGGCTCCTCAGGATGACGCTTTGAGGCCGAAGGTCTGGTCACACACCCTTTGAAGGCCACGCAATCCGCCGCGCGATCCCCGCCCGCGGACGGCGCTACCCGTCCTGGATCGTAAATCAGCTCCCACCCTGCACCTGCGCGAGCCGCTGGTTGGCGAACTCGATCTCGCGCGTCTGCCGGCGCGGGGCGCGCTCCAGGTAGGCGCGATACGCGGCCACGGCGCCCTCGTTCTGCCCGGCGCTCTGCAGCGCGATGCCCAGGCGCAGGTACGGGTCCGCGAAGTACGGCTCCAGGACGATGGCCTGCTGGTAGTGCGTGATGGCCTCCTGCGGGTTGCCGCTGGCCAGGAGCGCGTTGCCGTACTCGTACTGCATCACGGGGTCGTCGGGGGCGATCTGCACGGCCTCGGACAGCTGCGCCACGGCCGGCGCCATGTCCCGCGCGCGCAGGGAGAGCCGCGCCAGCGACGCGCGCGCGGGATAGAACGAGAAGTCCTCCTCCAGCGCCCGCTCGAACGCGCGACGCGCCTCGTCGGGGCGGTTGGCGGCCTCGTGCAGCATTCCCAGCGCGTACTCGTGCAGGGCCTTGCTCTCGTAGAAGTACCGCAGCCGCCGCGCGTCTCCCTCGCGCAGGGTGCGCAGCAGCTCCGTGAACTCCGCGATGGCGCTGTCCGGCTGCTCCGCGCCCACGAACGAGAGCGCGCGCCAGTGCCGAAAGCGCAGGCTGCGCGGAGAGTCGTCGCGCGTGATGCGGCCAAAGCGCTGCGCCGCGCGCCTGAAGTCGCCCTCGCCGTACTCCATCAGCGCGCCCAGCTCGCCGTCCCAGTACAGCCGGTTGGCGATCTGCGTGAACAGCGCGACCTCCAGGCCGCGATGCACGAACGGGTTGCGGCGGAACGCGCGCATGATGAGCGAGTCGTTGGCCAGCACGTCGGGCCGGCTGTGGACCTGCTCGTCGCCCGTGATGTAGTGCAGGAACAGCCCGTCGTACCCCGCGAAGAACGATGCCCAGCGCGCGAACAGGGGCTCGCCGCGCGTGGGGTCCAGCCGGGACGCCCAGTAGAACGCGGGGCCGGCCTGGCGCGGCTGGCTCGCGAAGAGCCGGTCTCCCAGCTCGAAGTACGACTGCCAGTCGTTGGGATCGGCGCCGCGCGGCAGGCCGGGGCGCGGCGGCTCCTGCGCGGCGACGGGTGCGGATACGGCGAACGCGGCGGCCAGCGCCAGCGGCAGGGCGATCTTCGGGATGCGCATGTGGACTGGAAACACGAGGCGTGAACCGCGGGTGAAACGTGCCAATCTAGCCGTCCCGCCGTGAGAGCGACAACGGATGGCGGATCGTAAGGAGCCGGCGCGGGTCCTTGTTCCGCCGGCTCTGTGTCGAGGGTCTACGAGTGCGGATGCAGCACCAGCGCGTCGACGATGCGCCGGGACAGGCCCTTGGAGACCTCTTCCGGGTCCCAGTGAGCCGCCGTGATTGCCCGCACCACGTCCTCGTCGTCCCTACATTCCGGCCGGCCCATCACTCGGATTCGCCCTCCAGCCCAAGGTGCGCCAGGAGGGCCGGCACCTGGCGCGGCTCGAACACGCCTTCGTCATCGTGCTCGCCTTCCACGAAGTAGAGGTAGCAACCGGGAAGCAGCTCCACCTCCACGCGGCGGCCGGCATGGTCCTCCCACGCGAGCTCCAGCATGCCGTCCTGCGTCAGGAACAGGCTGGGCCGCGTGGGAAAGCACGGACCGGCATCCACGAAGCGCTCCAGCGCCCGCACCGAGCCCGCGGAAAGGCGGCGGCCCCGGCCAAAGTCCCACCCGTCGCGATACTGCCGGAACTCCGCGAACCGCGCGGCCGCGTTCTCGCCCAGCGCGGCGCGTGCGCGCGTGCTCAGGTTGGCCGGTCGGGAGAAGCGCATCCCCAGCCGGCGCAGGTGAGACTGGATGCGAACTCTGCGTCTGGAAAGGTCCAGCACGGGCCCTCCGGGTTCGGGTGCTCGCGACGAGCCGCCTCTCAAGGCTTACACAAGTGACGCGTGAAATCAAGCCCGCCCGGCCACGTAATTTCTCGCCCGCGGCCACTTGAAATTTTCATTGCACATGCGTCCACTCCGTTTGCGCCTGCGGCGGAACTGTTGGAGGAGGGGCGGGTTAGAAGCCGGAGCCGCTGTGGAAAAAGTCCTAAGTTCACACACGGTCGCTGCTTACGGGCACACTGGACCCCTTGCTTCGGAATTTCTTCGGTATTATCATTGTGTCGTGAATGGGCGCCGAAGCACCCTTTGGCACACCTTGGGAAGGATTCCGAAGATGAGGGACCACAACCCGGGCGACGCCCGGACCACGACCATCCGGCACATGCGCGAGGCCGCCGCGGCCCGCGTGGAGAACACGTCGCTGCGCAGCGTGGCCCGGGAGATCGGAATGAGCCCCACGGGGCTCAAGAAGTTCCTGCAGGGCACGGCGCCCTACTCGCCCACGCTGCGGCGGCTGCGCAACTGGTACGTGCAGTACGCGGCGGTGCAGGCGGGCGAGGTGCACACGCAGGACGCCACCGCCGCGCTCGCGGTGCTGGTGCACGACCTGTCCCCCGACCCGCGCCGCGCGACGGCGGCCTGCCTGCTGGACTGCGTGAGCCGCGGCTACGACCAGAGCGGCAAGACGCGGCCCGTGTGGATCAACGAGCTGCGCGCGCACTACGAGGCGGCGTGAACGGCAGTGCGTGAGTGCGGAAGTGCATGAGTCGGCCCGTGCCGATGCACGCACCTCGCCTCCGCGCCCGCCACGCGCCGGCTGGATTGGAGTGGACTGCCGTCGCCTCTGAGCCGGCGGCGACTGAAGTCACGGCTGTGAAAACGTGATGTCGGCCTGCGCCGACGGCTCGTGCCGCCCGCGCAGCCGGTGCACCATGGCCGGCATCCAGAAGCCCCGCCCTGGCGATGCGAAAGCGTCGCCGGGGCGGGGCTTCTTGTTTTCGGAGCGCGGGCCGGGATCGCTGCCTTCGGCTCAGCTGCCGGATTCGATCTGCGCCAGGCGGCGGGTGACGCGGTCGACCATGGTGGGCTGGCGGGGACACCTTCTACTGCGGTACAAACGACGGGGTCCGCGCGAACGCTCGCGCGGACCCCGTGCACCTCACGGCCCCTGCCCTGCCCCGACCCGTCGGCGCAGGTCGACAGCTCCTGCTGCATGCCGTCACCGTACACCGGTGTGCCTTTGGGCCATGAGAGGTCGCCCTGGTGCAGGGGGGGCCGGCATCCGCTGGGGCAGTCCGCGCAGGCGGACTTCGTGCCTTTCCAGCGGCGAATTCATTCGCTCCGGCTGGGGGACGGTCTTACCGGATCAGATCCG
>NZ_DASURI010000205.1:0-7096 GCF_036280135.1 Longimicrobium sp. | reverse complement strand
TGCTCGTCGGCCGCGGCACGCGGCTCCATGGGAGCGGCGGCACGGCGTTCGTGGCGCCGAACGCGTTCGCCCGCGCGGGGCGCGCCGTCACTGTCACCAACGGGGTGGCGAGTGTGACGACGGGCAACCCGGGCGTGGACCCCGAGCGCTCGTTCACGTGGGACGCGGGCGTCGGGATCGAGCGGTCGCGCGCCGGCGTCCGCGCGGACGTGACGTTCTTCGCCACGCGCGTGCGCGACCGCATCACCAGCGTGCGCGCGTCGTTCCCGTCCGCCGCGCGGCCCCGTACGGCCGAGGGTGTCGCCATCGGCTCGGTCAGCAGCAACGTGAACGCGGCGCGCGTGGAGATGCGCGGGATCGAATGGCAGGCCTCGTGGGACCTGGGCGCGCGGATGGGCTGGCGCCGCTCGCTGCGCCTGTTCGCGGCGGGGACACGCATCTTGGCGGCGGAGGAGACGGTGACGAGCGCTTCGGTGGATGCGGCCAGGTTCGCCGGGCGCACGGACTTTCGCCCGGAGGAGGTGCTGGGCGCGCTGGTGTTCGGCCGCGACACGACGGTGCGCATCCGCAACGTGGCCCGCGCGACGGTGACGGGGGGCGTGGAGTGGGACGACCCGCGGCGCGTGTCCGCGCGGCTCTCGGCGCGGTACGTGGGAGAGCGCATCGACCAGGATTTCCGCGAGTCGGCGCGCGTGGCGGACGTGCTGTATCCGGCCCAGCTCGTGGCAGACTTCGTCGCGGGCGTCCGCGTGGCAGCGGGAACGGAGATTCGCCTGCAGGTGAGCAACCTAACGGACGAGCACGTCTACGAGAAGCGCGGCTACGACCTGCCGGGCCGGGCCGTGCGGCTGGGCGTGGGCGTCGAGTGGTAGCCGCGCTGGCGGCATTGGTGCTGGACGGCGCGTTCGGCGAGCCGCCGTCCGCCCTGCACCCCGTCGTGTGGATGGGCCAGGCCCTCCGCGCCGGCCGGCGAGCGGGCGCGGGTCTGCCACCGCGGACGGCGCTGCTCGCGGGCGCGGCGCTCGTGGCGGCGGGCGGCGCGGCGGCGTGGGGCGCGGGCGCGCTCGCGGAGCGTGCCCTGGCGCGCGTCCCCGGCCGGCAGCTCGCGCGCGGCGCCGTGCTCAAGCCGGCCCTGGCGCCAAGGGCTCTGCTGGACGCCGGCGCGTCCGTCGAAACGGCGCTGCGGAACGGGAACCTGGAAGAGGCGCGGCGGCTGCTCGCGTGGCACCTGGTGTCGCGCGACACGTCCGCGCTTTCCGCGTCGGAGGTGGCGGGCGCCGCCATCGCGTCGCTGGCGGAGAACCTGTGCGACGCTGTCGTGGCGCCGTTGCTGGCGTTCCGCGTGGCGGGGCTCCCCGGCGCGTACCTGCACCGCTGGCTGAACACGGCGGACGCCGTCCTCGGGTACCGCACGCCGGAGCTGGAATGGTTCGGCAAGGCCGCCGCCCGCGCGGACGACGCCGCCAACTGGCTCCCCGCGCGCCTGTCCGCGCTCTGCATCGTCCTCGCGGCGACGTGCGTGGGGGCGGATGCGAAAGGAGCGGCGCGGGCCGCGTTGCGCGACGCGGGGCGGACGCCCAGCCCCAACGGCGGATGGCCGATGTCCGCCGCCGCGGGCGCGCTGGGCGTGCGGCTGGAAAAGCGCGGCGTCTACGTGCTGAATGCGGACGGCGCGCCCGCGACGGTTGACGACCTGCGCCGCGCGCGGCGGCTGGTGGGCGTGGCATCCGCCCTCGCGCTGCTGCTGGCGGAGGCGGCATGAGAGCGGACGTGGAGCCGGCGGAGTCCCTGGAACTGGCGGAGCATGGGGGACCGGACGGCGTGCGCGACGCGGCTCAGCCCGTCCGCATGGACTTCAGCACGTGCGTCAACGCGTACGGACCCGCGCCCGCGGTGGCCGAAGCCGTGCGCCGCGCGCCCATCGACGCGTACCCGGATCCCCGCGCGCTTGCCCCGCGCGAGGCCGCTGCCGCGTACTGGGACGTCGCGGTCGACCGTGTCTCCTTCGGCGCGGGGGCGGCGGAGCTGATCGCGGCGGCCGCCTGCGCCCTGCTCCGCGCGAACGACGTGGCGCTGGTCGCCGCGCCCGCGTTCGGCGAGTACGCGCGGGCGGCCGCTCTCTGCGGCGCGCGCGTGACCGAAATCCGCGGCGCCGATCCCTTCGCGCCGGAGGCGGACGAGGTGGTGGATGCCATCCGCCGCGTTCGCCCGCGCGTCGTCTTTCTCGCCGCGCCGTCCAGTCCGGCGGGGCGCGCGTACACGGCGGATGCGCTGGCGCGGGTGGCGGACGCGTGCGCGGACGCCGGCGCGCGGCTGGTGCTGGACCAGAGCTACGACGCCTTCCTGTCCGCTCCGTTGGGGACACCGACCCTGGGCGACCACCCCGCCGTGCTCGTCATTCGCTCGCTCACCAAGGACCACGCGCTGGCGGGGCTCCGCGCGGGCTTCGCCATCGGCCCGGCGCCGCTCATCGAGCGGCTGGAGCGCGTGCGGACGCCGTGGTCCGCCTCGACCCCGGCGCAGGCCGCCGCCGGCGCCGCCCTCTCCGCGGCGGGCGACGCGCACCTCGCGGCCACCCTGCCCCGCCTGCGCGCGGAGCGGATGCGCATCGCGGCCACCCTGGATGCCGCCGGCATCGCGACGGTCCCCAGCGACACGCACTACCTGCTGGCGGACGTGGGCGACGGCCGCACGTGGACGTCGGCGCTGCGGCGGACGGGCATCGCCGTGCGGCCGTGCGCCAGCTTTGGCCTGCCACGCCACGTCCGCATCGCCGCCCGCACCCCGGCGGAGAACGACGCGCTCCTGGCGGCCCTTCCGCCCGTCCTCCAACCCCGATCCGCCCCATGACCAGCCGACGCACCGACCCCAGCATCGCTCCTGAAGCGCCAGCGCCGGCCAACGGACGCAAGGCGCCCGTCCCCAAGCGCAAGCGGCCCGGCAAGTACCGCGTCCCGCCGCGCGAAAGCCGCCACGGGCTGCTCATCGTCCACACAGGTGACGGCAAGGGAAAGAGCACGGCCGCCCTGGGCATGCTCATGCGCGCCGCCGGACGCGGGATGCGCGTGGGGATGTGGCAGTTCATCAAGAGCGCCGAGAACCCGTACGGAGAGCACTTCGCGGCGTCCAGGCTGGGCGTGGAGATCATGCCCCTGGGCGACGGCTTCACCTGGCTGAGCGACAACCTGGATGAGGACCGCGCCCTGGCCCGGCGCGGCTGGGACGTCTGCCGCGCGGCGCTGGAGAGCGGCGAGTACGACGTGCTGATCTTCGACGAGATCACGTACGCGCTCAACTACGGCTGGCTGGAAACGGACGAGGTGCTGGCCGCCGTCCGCGCGCGCCCCGTCGGCACGCACGTGGTGATGACGGGCCGATCCGCGTCCGACGCGCTCATCGCCGCGGCGGACCTGGTGACGGAGATGCGGCTGATCAAGCACCCCTATCGAGAGCAGGGGATCGGCGCGCAGCCCGGGATCGAGCTGTGACGCCGGACGACGGCGTCCGCGCGATGGCGGGAGACGGATCGGCGGACGCGGCTCCGTCGAGGGACGACTCCGATCGGCCGCACGTGGCGGATGAGGAGCGGTGGACGGCGGATGATGCATCCGCGGATGCCGATCGCGTTCGGCGCCCATCTGCCCGATCCCTGTCCTCTGCCGCCGCGCCGCGAAAGCCGGCGCCCGTGCTGATGGTCCAGGGCACGGCGTCCGGCGTGGGCAAGTCGTTCCTGACGGCTGCTCTGTGCCGCGTCTTCGCGCGGCGGGGCGTGCGCGTGCTGCCGTTCAAGGCGCAGAACATGTCCAACAACGCGGCCGTGACGGCGGACGGCGGCGAGATGGGCCGGGCGCAGGCGCTGCAGGCGCGCGCCGCCGGGGTCGCGCCGGACGTGCGGATGAACCCCGTGCTGCTCAAGCCCGTGGCCGACACGCGCTCCGACGTCGTGCTGATGGGCCGCAGCCGGCCGGAACTGAGCGCCCTGCACTGGCACGCGCGCCGCGAGCGCCTGTGGCCCGCCGTCACCGACGCCCTGGCGGAGCTCCGCGCGGACGCCGACCTCGTCATCGCGGAGGGCGCGGGAAGCCCTGCGGAGACCAACCTGCGGGCCACCGACATCGTCAACATGGCCGTCGCGCGGCACGCGGACGCCGCCGTGCTGCTGGCGGCGGACATCGACCGCGGTGGCGCGTTCGCATCGCTGTACGGCACGTGGGCGCTGCTGGACGAGGCGGACCGCGGGCTCATCCGCGGCTTCGTCCTCAACCGCTTCCGCGGCGACGCCCGCCTGCTGGCCCCCGCGCCAGCGGACCTGGAGGCGCGCACGGGCGTGCCGACGGTGGGCGTGGTGCCGTACACGCGCCATCGCCTGCCGGAGGAGGACGCGTTCGGGCTGGAGGCCGGCGGGGGCGAGGGGCTTCCCATTGCCGCCATCCGCCTGCCGCACCTGGCCAACTTCGACGACCTGGATCCGCTCGCGGCCGAGCCCGGCGTGAGCGTGCGCTGGGTGGACCGGCCCCAAGGGATCGAAGGCGCCGCGGCCATCGTCATCCCCGGCACGCGCAACACGCTGGCGGACCTGCGCTGGCTGTGGGAGTCCGGGCTCGCGGCCGCCATCCGCGCCCGCGCCGCGGCGGGCACGCCCGTCGTGGGCCTCTGCGGCGGATACCAGGTGCTGGGCGCGCGCGTAGCCGATCCGCACGGGATCGAGGACGGCGGCGAATGCGCGGGGCTGGGCCTGCTGGCGGGATCGACCGTGCTGGAGCGCGGCAAGACGACGCGCGTTCGCGCGGACGCCGTCGTGGCCGCCCATGGCCCGTTCAGCGCGCTGGCGGGGTCGGCGCTGGGCGGATACGAGATCCACCACGGCCGCACGACCCTCGGCGACGGCGACCAAGCGTGGATCGCCGCCGGCGGCGAGGCGCTGGGCGCGGCGGCGGGCACCGCGTGGGGGACGTACCTGCATAGCGTGTTCGGCAACGACGGGCTGCGCCGCGCGTGGCTGCAGACGCTGCGGGCCGGCGGCAGCGTGGAGGGGTGGGAGGCGCGGGTGGAGCGGGAGATCGACCGCGTGGCGGACCACGTGGAAGAGAACATGGACATGCCGCGGATCGCGGCGATGATCGGACGGGAGCACCTGTGGAGCTGATTCTTTTCACGGGCGGCGCGCGCAGCGGCAAGAGCCGCCTGGCCGAGGCCGCCGCCCTGCGCGCCGGCGGCGCGGACGTGACCTACGTCGCCACGGCGGTGGCGGGAGACGAGGAGATGGAGACGCGCATCCGCCGCCACCGCGCGGACCGCCCCGCCGGCTGGACGACGGTGGAAGCACAGTCCGCCGTCGGTGGCGCCATCCGAGCGGCGCGGACGGACGTGGTGATGCTGGACTGCCTGACGCTGCTGGCGTCAAACGCGCTGCTCGCGGCCGCGGACGACGGCGAGGAGGCCGCGCACGCCGCCGTCCGCGCGGAGACGGACGCCTTGCTGGCCGCCGCCGCGTCGCGCGACGGGCTGCTGCTGGTCGTGACGAACGAGGTGGGATTCGGCGTGGTGCCGGCGCACGCGCTGGGACGCTGGTACCGCGACGCGCTCGGCGTGGCCAACCAGCGGATCGCCGCGGCCGCGCGGGACGTGGTGCTCGTCGTCAGCGGCATCCCCATGGCCGTAAAGGGCAGCGTTCCGCTCACGTGAGCACTGTTCGCCTGTACCTCGTCCGCCACGGCGAGACCGCGTGGAACGCGCACAACCTGTGGCAGGGCACGATGGACGTGCCGCTGAGCCCGCGCGGCCGCCGCCAGGCCGATGCGTTGCGCGAGGCGCTCGCCCCTGTCCCCTTCGACGCGGCGTACACGTCGCCGCTGCGGCGCGCGCGGGAGACGGCGGACCGCGTGCTCGCCGGGCGCGCGCTGGCGCCGACGGTCGTCCCCGCGCTGCGGGAGCTTTGCTACGGGCTGCGGCAGGGCTGGGGCGTCGCGGCCCGCGCCCGCTCGGGGCTGGACCGCGCGTGGCGCGATCGGCCCTGGGAGGTGCGCTTTCCCGGTGGCGAGTCGCTGGAGGAGGTGTCGCGCCGCGCCGTGCCCGCCGTCCGCGCCATCGCCGCGGCGCACCCGGGCGGATGCGTGCTCGTCAGCGCGCACGGCCACGTCAACCGCGTGCTGGAGATGCACTTCGGCGGCATCGACCGCGCGCGCTTCTGGGACGACGCGCAGCCGAACGCCACCGTCCGCGTCCTCGACATCCATCCGCCCGATGCCGATCCGCCCGGTGCCGCGCGGGCCGGGGCTGACGCCAAACGCGCGATCGGCATGGCATCGACATCGATCCACATCCACCGGGGTTGACCGCAGTGACATCGACCGAGACCCATCCGCTCCTTTCCGGCACGGACCACGACACGGTGGAGGCCGCCGCGCGCCGCGCCATGGACGAGAAGACCAAGCCGCTGGGCTCGCTGGGCGTGCTGGAGGCGCTGGCCGTTCGCCTGGCCGCGCTGCAGGGGACGACGGCGCCGGAGGTGGAGCGCGGGCGCATCGTCGTCTTCGCGGCGGACCACGGCGTGGCGGCGGAGGGCGTGAGCGCGTATCCGCAGGTGGTGACGGGCGAGATGGTGCGCAACTTCGCGCGCGGCGGCGCGGCCGTGAACGTGCTGGCGCGCGCGGCCGGGCTGGACGTGGAGGTGGTGGACACGGGCGTGGCGGCGGACCTGCGCGACGTGCCGGGCATCGTGCACGCGCCCGTCCGCGCCGGCACGCGGAACCTGGCCGTGGAGCCTGCCATGACGGCGGACGAGGCGGATCTCGCGATGCGGATCGGCGCCGACGCAGTTCGCCGCGCGGCCGCGGACGGCGTACGCGCCGTGGGGCTGGGCGAGATGGGGATCGCGAACACGACCTCCGCCGCGGCGCTCCTTTCCGCCCTCACCGGCGCCCCGCCACAGCTGACCGTCGGGCGCGGCACGGGCGTGGACGACGACGGCGTCCGCCGCAAGCAGGCCGTCGTGGCCCGCGCGCTCGCGCTGCACGCGGATGTGCTCGCAGATCCGCGCGCCGCCCTGACCGCCCTGGGCGGGTTCGAGATCGCCGCCATCGCGGGCGCGGCGCGG